>JAKQNG010000046.1 GCA_029565915.1 Deltaproteobacteria bacterium | reverse complement strand
GGGCCCGCGCCACCTGCAGGGTGATGATTGCCGCTACCTCCACGGGAATGGACTTGAAGTTGTCCAGCAGGTCGTACAGGTCGATGCCTTCCACGTACTCCATGACGATGAACATCGTGCCGCCGTACTTGATGAAATCGTAGACGTTGATGATGTTTTCCTGCTGGAGGGAGGCCATGAACCGGGCTTCCCGCTCAAACCGCTCGGCAAACTGGGTTTCGACGGCGATGGAGGACTTCAGGGCCTTGACGCCCACGATGCGGCCCAGGGGTTCCTGTACGGCCTTGTAGACGACCGCCATGCCGCCGGCGCCCACTTCCTCGATAATCCTGCAGTTGCCGATTCTCTCAATCATGAACAGATCCCGCGGGTTGCGGATTTAGCAATTGTTTACAACTATATAGAGACCTTCAATTTATGCAACAGCGCATCCAGTCGCCCGTTCTGCCGGCGCTTTTCAGGAGGAGGAACTGGCGGGCAGGCGATCGGTCAGGACTGCGGCGGGGTTTCCCTGAGCAGCTTGCGATCTTCGAGGCCGCAGGAGATGGCCAGCATTTCCGCCACATCCATCTGACCCTTCGCATCGAAGAGGTCCTTTGCCTTCAGGCCGTCGGAAACCATGGTCATGCAGTAGGGGCAGGCCGTGCACAGGGCGTCCGGTGAGGTGGTGAGCAGCTGCTCCACCCGTTTATTGTTCACGCGTTTCGCATTGTCCTCTTCCATGAAGTACCGCGCGCCGCCGCCGCCGCAGCACATGGCGCGATCCTTCGAGTCGACCGCCTCGGACACCCGCAGGCCCGGAATCGCCGACAGGATCTGCCGGGGCCCGGCGTAGCCGTCGTTGTAGCGGCCCAGATAGCAGGGGTCGTGGAAGGTGACCGTCCGGGCGATGGTTTCCTTTGGCTGGAGTTTTCCCTGCGCGACGAGGTCCGCGAGGAACCGGGTGTGGTGGATGACTTCGAAGCTGCCGCCGAAATCGGGATACTCGTTCTTGAACGTGTTGAAGCAGTGGGGGCAGCCGGTGATGATTTTTTTCACGCCCAGCTCCTTGAACGTCTCGATGGTCATGTCGGCCATCATCCGGAAATTGGATTCGGAGCCTCCGCGCCGGGCCATCTCGCCGCAGCAGGGTTCTTCGGCGCCCAGATAGCCCCAGGATACGCCGGCCTCGTTCAACAGCTTGACGACGGCGCGGGAAATTTTCTGGGCCCGGTCGTCAAAGCTGGAGGCGCAGCCCACGAACAGCAGGTATTCGCAGGATTCCCCGTCGAACGCCTTCACCTCCAGTCCGGAGGACCACTTGTCCCGGTCCATGCGGGAGATGTTCCACGGGTTGGCGTTGGTCTCCATGCCCCGCAGCGCCGTGGCCAGCTCCGAAGGCACTTCGCCCCGCTCCTCCACCAGGTGGCGCCGCATGCGCACGATTTTGTCGACGAACGAGTTCATGACCGGGCATTCTTCTTCGCAGGCCCGGCACGTGTTGCAGTCCCAGATCACCTCCGACTTGATCACGTCGGGCACCAGGGGCTTTTCTTCCAGCTTGCCGGCCAGTACTTCTTTTTCGCGCGCGTACAGGTGGTTGCGCAGGTCGATGAGCAGATGCTTGGGAGACAGGTCCTTGTTGGTCCGGGCCGCCGGGCAGTTGTCCGTGCAGCGGCCGCACTCGGTGCAGGTGTACATGTCCAGCATGTCCTTCCAGGTGAAGTGCTGGATCTGGCCCACGCCGAAGACGGGCTCATCCGGGGCATCCTCGGCCTCGGCGATGACCTTTTCGATGTTTTCGTCACCGGGCAGTTTTCCCGGCGGTTCCAGGTTCGAGAGGAACACGTTGGGCAGGGAGGTGACCACGTGGAAGTGTTTGCCGTAGGGCAGGATGTTGAGGAAGACGAGCACCAGGACGGAGTGGGTCCAGAAACCGATCTGCCCGAGGAGGGTCACCGCGCCGACGTCCATTCCCGCGCGGGCGAACAGCATGGACACCAGGGAGGCAAAGGGCTCGGTGGCGTGAAACGAGGTGATGCCCTGGGCGTAGACCTGGGACGCCCAGTAGGCCAGATCGGCTGCCATCATGGTCATGATGATGAGCAGGATGAGTCCCGCTTCCGCCGACTTCGTCATGCGCGCGGGCTGTCGCACCACCCGGTTGAGGAGGGCCAGGGTGGCGGCGATGAGCACGATTACCGAGATGACGTCCTTTACCATCCAGTAGGCCGTCCCTATCGCGTGGTCACGTGACAGCAGACCGAAAAAGTCGAAGGCCGGGTGGAAACCCCGTCCCCAGAGAACGGCCGTGTTCAGCAGGAGAACGAGGAAGCCCCAGAAAATCATCATGTGAATGGGGCCCATGACGAGGTATCTGGGCAGCTTCTTCTGAAACAGGGCGATGGCGAACAGGCGGCCGATGCGATCGCCGATGCGGTCGAGGCGCTGCGCGGGGGCACCGGCACGGAGCAGACGGAGGCGTCGATGGGCGGACCAGCCGAACGCGGCAAAGGCGACGGCGATGCAGAGGGCCATGGAAACAGCGCTGATCACGGATTTGTCCTTTCTTCAGCCAGCCGCTTCAACAGCGGCTGATGCAACGGAACGCCCCTATATCCGAACGGCCGTTGTTTTCAAGATGCGGCGGTGAAAAAAAAAGTGACGATTTCCGCCCTATCGGGGCAGTTTCGCTTCCATGAACGCCTTGAGCTTGATGATGTTCTTTTCGTCGGAAGAAAAACCCGGTGTCCGGTACTCGCGGATGAAGTCAGCCACTTCCGAGGCGAACTCGCGGCCCACGGTGGCGTCCTCGATGATTTCGTCCACGGTGCGTCCCCGGGCGGAACCGTCCGCCAGCGCCTTCGTGTACTTCGCGAACCGGGCGAACAGCTCCTCGCCGAGGAGTTCCCGGATCAGACCTGTATCTTCCCGGAGGCGGTGCAGCTTTCCTTTCAGGTCATCGTTCAGGGGATCGATGCCGGCTGCGCAGGCGTCCGCGGCGGCCATCCGGAGCACGAACGCGTCATCCAGATAACCGATGTCGTCAATCCCGTCCGGCACCAGGTCCAGCGACTTGAACAGGTAGTTGATGCCGCCGGCCACGGCTTTCTTCGCGGGCAGGTCGAGCCCGCTCTGCAGCGCGCTCTGCAGGGTCTGGACATCGCTGCCGATCGACGCGAGCCATCCGGGGAACACTTCGAGACATTTGCTGTTGATATCGCTCATTTGCACCATACCTCGTCCGTTAAAGAGGAACCTCTGTTCTCCGCTGTTGCAGGGAACGCCCTTTTACACCCAAACGGCCCAAAAATAAACCCGCTGAAACAAAAGAATGCCGGACCGACTCCTTCGCCGGGACGGATAGGTGTTTCGCAGAAAAAAAATTTCACATATCATCGTGGTGCCGGTGACAGACTGCCGCAGCCAGGGTGTATACGGATCAGCCGATGGGCGCGGAGTGCCGGGAAATCGGTCGACTGGCACGGACTGTGCCAGTGATACGGGAGTCGTAATAATGCATAAATTCAATGATTTCAATGAGAAGGGCTTATTCCGGGTGTTCTTCGGGAACGGCCCGGTACTTGCATTTACAATTTTTCATTTCAAGGAGGTGCGCAAATGAGATTCCGGATGATGGCAGTTCTGCTGGCCTGTGCCGCCGCCACGGCCGCCTGTGCCGGCATGGAGGAGTCGGCCGGGGACTATGCCGGGGACGGGGACGCGGACATGGACAGTGATTCCGATGGAGACAGCGATATGGATTCCGACACGGACAGCGATTCCGACACGGACAGCGATTCCGACACGGACAGCGATGCCGATCCGATCATCGTTCCCGAGGACGAGGAGCGGTATGACTACCGTGTGCCCAGCGCGTCCGGGAAATACGTGTTCATTGCCGATCGGGCGAATGACACGGTGGTGGCCGTGGACAGCGGCACCCTGGACATCCACCTCATCCCGGTCGGGTCCCAGCCGTCCCACCTGGTTCCCGTGGACGACACGGGCGCCGTGGCCGTCCTGGCCCTCAACTCCGACGAGGTTACCCTCATCCGGATGGACGAGGGCGGCAACGCGGATACGGTGTCCCTGGACGTGCGGCCGGACACGAACGCCCTGGCGGTGTCCACGTCCCGGCGCTTCGTCATCGCGTTCTGGGATGCCCTCTTTGCGGAGGAAACCGGCGCGCCGAGGACGGACCAGGAAATCTCCGTCATTGATGCGACACCGGGCAGCGAACAGGTCTACCACATGAGCGTGGGGCTCCACCCAATGGAAGTCCTTTTCAGCGCCGATGACACCCGGGCCTT
This sequence comes from Deltaproteobacteria bacterium, assembly GCA_029565915.1. GTDB lineage: Bacteria > Myxococcota_A > Polyangia > JAAYKL01 > JAAYKL01 > JAKQNG01. Next base: position 61,027 of record JAKQNG010000046.1, on the reverse strand, counting down.
CGTCATCACCGAGGGCGGCATCAACATCATTGATCTGACAGATCTGGAAAACATGTTCCTCCCCGATTCCATCATGCTGTTCGACTATTCCCAGATCGCCCCGAATCTTACCGAGACGGCTATTGATCCGGCGGGGACCGTGGCCATCGGCCGGCGGGAGAACAGCACACTGGTGACTGTTGCGATGCTCGATGGCTCCGGCGAGGTGCGCGACTACATGCTCGATTCGATTCCCACGGATCTGGACATCGCCGCGGACGGCAGCTTCGGTATGTTCACCTGCCGCTACGCCGGCGAGGTGGCCCTGTTTGACCTTCCTCTGCCCGCCGATGCCCAGACCGATCCGTTCACCTATGTGGATCTCGGTGACATCATTGCCGGGTCCGCCACCCTGATGCCGGACGGCCAGCGGGCGGCCTTGTATACCACCGTGGAAACCGAGGGCCGGGACATCCTGACCGTGCTCACGAGGACCGACGGCAACTGGTCCGCCCAGTCCACCCGGCTCGGACGCGCCATCCGCTCCGTGCAGGCGAGTCCGGATTCCCGCACGTTCATCGCCACCCACGACGTGGTGAGCGGATCGGCCCTGTCCGACGGCATGCTGCCGTATTCCTATTCGCTGGTCAAAGTCCCCGGCCTGCAGAGCAAGTTTCAGCAGCTGGCGGTGGATCCCATCCAGACGCTCATCCTTCCCGACGGCGACTTCGCCTACATGATCCTGCCTGCATCAATGGTGGAAATCGTCGATCTGCGCACGTTCATCGTCGACACGATGACCCTCGGATCGGTGCCCGTTGCGGCCGGATACGCCACGCAGACTGATCGCATCTTCATTGCCCAGAACCATCCATCCGGTCGGATGACCTTCATGAATGTGGACGGCAGCAATGTGAAAACGGTGACCGGTTACACCCTCAACGATAACGCCAATTGAAGGAGACAGCGATGAACTACCGATACATCATGGTTCCTCTGCTCTGCTGGGTGCTCGCCGGATGCGAGACCACGGGGCTGTTCGACGACGGTATCACCTATACCGGAAAGGTGCAGGTGCGCCAGGGCATCGTCATGATGGACGCCCTTACCGAGCGCCTCGATCTGTTCACGGTCCGGGCGGACAGTATTTCCCGGGACGTTCTGTACGCGCCCGAGGAAGGGGAGCAAATCTACGACGTGTTCACCGGTCCACTGGGCAGCGACAGCACCACTTTGTTCACGCTCACTTATCCGGTGGAGGATCGGCAGTCCGATATCCTCGCATCCCTCACGTCCATCGTGCTGCCCGGCGGCACCACGGCCCGATACGAAACGGGCTCCCTGTTCGGGGAGTACCGGTTTTCGCCGGACGGCCGGTTCCTGGTGCTCTACCACGGGATGGACGACATGTCGTATTCCACGTCCCTGTTCAACCCCAACGAGATCGCCATCATCGATCTCGCCGCGGCGCCGTCGGAGACGAATCCGACCATCCGCTCCATCGATATCCAGGGCCACACCATTGAGGACATTTTCTTCCTCGATCCCGTGGCGGTGGGCGCCGTGCAGCGCCGTCTCGTGGCCTTTGTCACCGACGGCCTGATCCAGCTGGCGGATTTCGCCGACCCCGACTATTCGTCCATCACCGTCCGGCTGAAGACGCTGACCGATCAGCGCGCTATCGTCGTGAGCCACATGGACGTCCGGGGCGCCTGGGGCACCTTCGGTCCCCGCATCTTCGCCATCGCACCGGGGGCCACGGAGATCTACGATATCGAGCTGGTGGATGCCCCCGACCGGGCCGCCGGCTTCGACGCCAGCCTGAATCTGCTGGACGCGGGGTTCCGGCCCGACGACTTCGCGGTGGTGGAGGACGGCACGAGCCTGCTGCTCGTCGTCGTGAGCGGCAGCGTATCCGCCATTACCATTTTTGAGGTGGACACGTCCGCCGCCACGACGATCCTCACCGAGGGCGGGCTGACGACCCTGTTCCGCCGCGACCACATCGGCGGTCCGGAACTGGTCATGTACGGGGACTACACGAACCGGATCTACCTGCTGCCCCTCACGGATATCGCCCGCCACATGGGTGACGACCTGGATTCCATTTACGTACCCGACGGCATCGAATCGATCTCGGTCCTCGACGATGATCGGCTCCTCGTCCATCCCTATTCGGGGGGCGGCATCATCATGGCCGACCTGCGGTCACGAGGGCTGACCCACCTGTACTACACGGATTCCTACAGCTGGGGCAACGCGGTGCTCCACGACGACACCCTGTTCCTGTCTTCGGAAAGCCGCATTTCGTTCCTGAACATCAGCGCCGGGCAGCCCATGGAGCTGGTCCTCGACGAGCCCATTACCAATTTCTACGTCTTTGCACACAGCGGTGTCGGCATGGCGCTGCACAGCACGCCCACGGGTCGGGCCACCCTGTTTCCCCTGGACAATCCCACGCGGCAGGCCTGCCTCATCGCGGACGGATTCTACGTGAAGGGCATTCTGAACGGGGAGGAGGAGCAGCCATGAAACGCATTATCTTCGTATTGTTGTCCATTGCCCTGTTCAGTGCGCCCGGCTTCGCCCGCGCGGACCGGCACCTGGAACTGACCCTGGACGTGACACCCACGGCCGTGCTCGACGACAGCTTCGAGTTCTTTGCCTCCTCCCGCCTCGCCATGGACAGCTACGGGGCGGACGTGCGCTTTGAAGTGGCGGATGTAAAGGATGCCCTGCACATCCTGCCGTTCATCTCCTACCGCTATGCCAAGGAGTCTGGATATCCCGAATTTGCGGACAACGGCGCCATGAACACCGACATCCGTGTGCGGGATCTCACTGGCGGCGTGCGGCTGCGGGGCTGGTTCCTGCCCTGGCTGGGGGCCTTCGGCCAGGCATCCGCGGGCGCCACCTTCATCGACATGCACGGCGAGCTCGACCAGCTCGGCAACGAAGGGATGAAGGACACCTACGCGGCGAAGAAGACCAAGTGGAACCTGGGCGCGTCCTTCGGCGCGGAGTTCCGGATTTCGCCCAATTACCTGAAGAGGAAGAAAATCCGCAATTTCAACGTGGGCGGCGAAATCGGCTTCGGCTTCATCAAGCGCGGTCGCACGAACTTCAAGCCCTCCCTGTCGGGCGGAGACGAGTACTCCATCGAATCGGACCGCACGGTCAACTTCGGCGATTTCGACCTCTCGGGCATCACCTTCAATCTGGGACTGACCTTCAGCTTCTTCTGAACCGCGGGAAACACCCTGGGGCTGTCCGGCGGAGGGGAGGGGTCAGATTTCGGAGATTTCCTTTTCCTTGCCCGCCAGAATCCGGTCCACGTCCTCAATCCCCGCGTCCGTCATTTCCTGCACTTTTTTCAGGGCCTTCGCCACGTCGTCCTTGGGCGCGTCGCCGGAGGACTCCAGCTCCTTCAGCATGGCGTTGCAGTCCCGCCGGTGATTCCGGATGGCCACCTTCGATTCTTCGCCGTTCTTCTTCACCAGTTTGACCAGATCCTTTCGCCGATCATCGGTGAGGGCCGGGATGGGAATGCGGATCAGCTCCTTGTCCACGTTCGGGTTGAGGCCCAGATCGGCGCTGCGGATGGCCTTTTCGATATCGCCCACCACGGTGCGGTCAAAGGGTTTGATGACGATGAGCCGGGGCTCCGGCGTGGAAATGGTCGCCAGCTGGTTCACGGGGGTGCGGGTGCCGTAGTAGTCGACCCGCACGGATTCCAGAATGGCCGGATTCGCGCGCCCCGTCCGGATGCGGGACAGGGTGTGCTTCAGCGCGTCGAGGGATTTATCAATCGATTCCTTCATGGATTCATAAACATCGTCAATCATGGACACTCTCCTTCTTCGTCAACGGTCCGCTGCAGTTGCGCGGCGATTGTAGCGGCGGGTTCCACCCTTGTCGAGGGGCGATTTTCAGAGGCTTCGGGACTGGCGGAGAAGACCGAAAAGGCGCTATGAAAAAGACATGGGAAGGGCAATTGTCATCAACGACTCGACGACCATCGACGCGGATGAACTGCGATTCACGGCCAGCCGGTCCGGTGGTCCCGGCGGCCAGCATGTGAACCGGACGAATTCCCGCGTCACCCTCCACTGGTGCGTCGATGCCTCCTTGTCCCTGTCACCGGAACAGAAGGATCGCGTGCGGCACAAGCTCTCCGGCCGCATCGGCGCTGACGGGGAACTGCAGATATCCGTAGACACGGAGCGCAGCCTCCATCGCAACCGCCAGCTCGCGGTGGAACGATTGGTTGCACTGGTGACCGCCGCCCTGCGACCCGTGGCCCGCCGTATTCCCACCCGGGTATCCGCCACCGCAGACCGCCGCCGGCTGGCCCGCAAACGCCGCACCGGACTGCTGAAGAAATCCCGCGCTGTGCCGCCCCCGGATTGACTTTCATTTCGCTGTTTTCCCGCCGCGACTTCTGTTACTTCCTTGCTGCGGAGCGCCTCAACGTCCGGCTCCGCAGGAGACGCCATGGCCATTTCCAACCGGGTTTCTGCATATCTCTCCACCTCGTCGGCCATCCGCCGGATGTTTGAGGAAGGACTGGCCCTGAAGGCCCGGTTCGGCGCGGACGCGGTGTGCGACTTTTCCATCGGCAACCCGGACGTGCCGCCCCCTGCGGCCTTCCGACGGATTCTCCGCGAAGAGGCGGCTGTTGAAGAACCGCAGGTTCACGGCTACATGCCCAACGCGGGCCACCTCTTCGTGCGCGACGCCATCGCCCGCCGCATCAACGCGTTGCAGGGTACCGATCTCGACAGCCGCCACGTGGTGGTGACCTGCGGTGCGGGAGGCGCACTGAATGTGGCACTGAAAGCCCTCGTCAACCCGGGCGACGAAGTGCTCGCCTGCACCCCTTCGTTTCTCGAATATCGCTTCTACTGCGAAAACCACGGGGCCTCGTTTGTCACGGTGCCGGGCCGGCCGGATTTCGATCTGGACGTGGACGCGCTGGCAGCGGCCATTTCGGAACGCACGGCCGCGGTCATCGTCAATTCGCCCAACAACCCTTCGGGCCGCATCTATCCCGAATCCACCCTGCGGAACCTGGGCCGCATGCTGCAGGCCCGCTCGTCCGCCGTCGGCCGCACCGTTTACCTGCTGGGAGACGAGCCCTACCGGGACATCACCTACGGCGACAGGGTGCCCTCCCTCTTTGCCGTATATCCCCACACGGTGGTGTGCACCTCCTGGTCCAAGACCCTCTCTCTGCCCGGGGAGCGCATCGGCTTCCTGGCGGTGCACAGGGAGGCGGAGGACAGCGCCCGGCTGCTGGAGGCCTGTGCACTGTGCAACCGCATCCTGGGCTTCGTTAACGCACCGGCCCTCATGCAGCGCGTCATCGCCCGCTTGCAGGACGAAGCCGTTGACGTGGAGGTTTACCGGCGCCGCCGGGATGCCATGACGGCAATTCTCGACGCTGCCGGATACGCCTATGCGGCGCCCCAGGGCACGTTCTACCTGTTCGTTCGTTCGCCCCTTGTCAACGACGTTGATTTCGTGGATCGGCTGAAGGACGAACGCATCCTGACCGTTCCGGGCAGCGCCTTCGGCTGGCCCGGATGGTTCCGGATTGCCTACTGCACCGACGAAGCCGTCATCGCCCGGTCCGCGGACGGATTTGAAAAGGCCATGAGAAAGGCGGCGGGCGCCTGATGCCCTCCGGAACGAACGCACCGATGACCAGAGTGGCACTGCTGGGGGATGAAGCGCTGGCGCAGGGCGCCATCGATGCGGGGGTCTCCTGCGCCTATGGATATCCGGGTACGCCGTCCACGGAAATCATGGAGTACCTGCGCGCGGCACAGGAGCGCAACGGCCGGCCCCTGGCCAGGTGGAGCGCCAACGAAAAGACCGCCCTCGAAGAAGCACTGGGCGTGTCCCTGTGCGGCCGGCGCGCGCTGGTGACCATGAAGCACGTGGGCCTCAACGTGGCCGCGGACCCGTTCATCAACGGCGCACTGGTGGACATCCGGGGCGGGCTGGTGCTGGCCGTGGCGGACGACCCGGGCATGCACTCGTCCCAGAACGAACAGGACAGCCGGTTTTACGCGGACTTTGCAAAGGTTCCCTGCCTGGAGCCTGCGGATCAGCAGCAGGCCTGCGACATGATGGCGGACGCCTTCGATTTGTCCGAGCGGTTTCACGTGCCGGTGCTGGTGCGGATGGTGACGCGGCTCGCCCACTCCCGGGCGCCGGTACAGATCCGTCTGCCCCGCCCCGAAAATCCCCTGCAGAAAACCGACAACCCGGGAGCCTGGGTGCTGCTGCCCGCCGCCGCGCGACAGCGCTGGCACCGCCTGCTGACCCTTCAGGAGGAGCTGGCGGCTGCTGCGGAATCCAGCGTCTGGAACGTGGAAACGCCCGGGGATGCGCCATGGGGGGTCATCACCACGGGACTCGCCCGCAACTACTTTCTTGAAAACGCGCCGCAGCTGTCGCCTTGTCCCGCGCACCTGCATATCGGTCAGTATCCGCTGCCCGTCGCCGCCCTGCGTCGCTTTGCCGCGGGAAAATCGCGGCTCGTGGTGCTCGAAGAGGGATATCCCTTTGTGGAAGAGCGACTGCCGGGCATCCTGCTGTCTGCTGTGGAAATCCGCGGAAAAAAGAGCGGCCATGTGCCCGTTGAAGGAGAGCTCGACCCGGACAACATACGCGAGGTGCTGGAACTGCCCAACCGTCCCGCCGCCCTTCCCGTTCCACAGGAACTGCCCGGACGCCCGCCCCAGCTCTGCCGGGGATGTCCCCATCTCGACACCTTCCGCTTCCTTGCGGACGCCCTGAACGGACGAGGCCCTCATCTGGTCGCATCGGACATCGGCTGCTATTCCCTTGGCGCCCTGCCGCCCCTGTCGGCCATCGAAACTCTCGTGTGCATGGGCGCTTCCATTTCCATGGCCGTCGGCGCCGCCGAAGCGGGCATGGCGAACGCGGTGGCGGTTATCGGCGATTCCACGTTCCTCCATTCGGGGATGACAGGCCTCGTGGACTGTGTGGCAAGGCGGGTGCCGGTGACCATTCTCATTCTGGACAACGGCACCGTGGGGATGACCGGCGCCCAGGAAACCATGCTGCCATCGTCGGCCCTCGCACCACTCGTCGTCGGGATGGGAGTTCCGGAATCCCACGTGCGCGTGGTGACGCCGCTGCCGAAACACCACGACGACAACGTGCGAATCCTGCAGGAGGAACTGGATTACCCGGGGGTGTCCGTGATCATCTCCCGGCGGGAATGCCTGGAATGGGCGCGCCGGCAAAGGCGGGAGGCGACACCGTGAAGTGCGATATCATCCTGTGCGGTGTGGGCGGACAGGGCGTGCTCACCGTGGGGGCCGTCATCGCCATGGCGGCCGCCGCCGACGGACTGGAGGTTCGCCAGTCGGAGGTGCACGGGATGGCCCAGCGGGGAGGGGCAGTGCTTTCCCACCTGCGGCTCAGCGATACGTCCGTTGCCGCCGACCTCATTCCCCGGGGATGCGCCGATCTGATCCTCAGCATGGAGCCCCTCGAAGGGCTGCGCTACCTGCGCTGGCTGAAATCGGACGGGGTATTGCTGTCCGCGGAGGAACCGTTTTTAAACATCGCCGACTACCCGTCGCCAGAAATCCTGCGGGCCATGCTGGACAAGGTGCCCGGGGCGCGGCTGGTGCCCGCGCAGTCCCTGGCGCAGCAGTCGGGAAACCGTCGGGCCGTGAACATGGTGATGGTGGGTGCTGCGTCCATCTATCTGCCGATCAGCCGCCTCATTCTCCGGGACACCATTGCCCGCATGTTTGCGTCAAAGGGCAATGACGTGGTGGCGCGCAACCTCGACGCCCTGGAACTGGGGGCGGCATCAGCGGCCGCACAAGCAAGGAGTTCGTCATGATCTGGAATGAACAGCGGGAATGTGAAGACCTGGAAACCCGGCGGAAGCGACAGTTGGCCGACCTGAAGGAGCTGTGTTTCCGCCTGTACGACCGCGTGCCCTTTTACCGGGCGCGGTTCGATGCGGCGGGATTGACGCCCGCAGACATCCGCCAGCTGTCGGATCTGTCGCGCATTCCCTTCACCACCAAGGACGAGCTGCGCGAAACCTATCCCTACGGCCTGCTGGCGGTAGATGAGAGCGAGCTGCGGGAAATACACACATCCTCGGGCACCACGGGTACGCCGGTGGTGGGCGCCTATACGGATGCGGATATCAGCCTGTGGGGCGAGGTGGCCGCCCGCTGCCTGTGCATGGCCGGGGGACGGCGGGGGGACGTGGTCCAGAACGCCTACGGTTACGGCATGTTCACCGGCGGACTGGGCCTTCACTACGGCGCCCGGGCCCTGGGGGCGAACATCATTCCCGCGGCCAGCGGCAACACGAAGCGCCAGCTCATGCTGATGCGCGATTTCAAATCGACCATCCTCACCTGCACGCCGAGCTACGCGCTCCACATGGCGGAGGTGGCAAAGGAGTTGTCCATCGACCCGGACCGGCTCCACCTGAACATCGGCGTGTTCGGCGCCGAGCCCTGGAGCAATGCCATGCGCGCGGAGATTGAAAATAAGCTCCACCTGAAGGCGTTCGATATTTACGGGCTCACGGAGATCATCGGCCCCGGTGTGTCCTGTGAGTGCGCGGCGCAGAACGGGCTGCACGTGAACGAAGATCATTTTTATCCGGAGATCATCGACGCCCGCACCGGCGAGGTGCTGCCCGACGGCGAGACGGGGGAACTGGTGCTGACCACCCTGACCCGGCAGGGCACGCCGATCCTGCGATATCGCACGAGGGATATCACCCGGATCGATTCTTCTCCCTGCGCCTGCGGCCGCACCCTGCGGCGGATGCACCGGCTGCTGGGCCGCAACGACGACATGCTCATCCTGCGGGGCGTCAACGTGTTTCCCTCCCAGATCGAAAATGTGCTCCTGCGCATCGAGGAAACCCAGCCCCACTACCAGATCATCATCGAGCGGGGCGCCTCCCACCTGGACGAGGTGGAGCTGCAGGTGGAAGTGGAGGAAAATTTCTTTTCGGATGAAACCAAGGAACTGGAACGCATCCGGCGCAAGATTCACAGCGAGCTGAAACAGGAACTGGGCATCAGCGTCAAGGTGAAGCTGGTGGAGCCGCGCGCCATTGCCCGCAGCGAGGGCAAGGCGAAGCGCGTCATCGACCGTCGGAACCTGCAGGGAGGCACACCATGAAAATTTCGCAGATTTCCGTATTTCTCGAAAACAAGAACGGCCGGCTGGCGGAAGTCACCCGCATCCTGGCAGAGAACAACATTTCACTCAAGGCGGCCTCCATCGCGGACACGTCGGACTTCGGCATCCTGCGGATCATCTGCGATCAGACAGAAAAAGCGCGACAGCTGATGCACGATCACCTGTTCACCACGCGGGTAAACGACGTCATCGCCGTGCGCCTTGACGATCGCCCCGGCAGCCTCGCGGCGATCATGACCCTGTTTGAACAGAACCGCGTCAACGTGGAATACCTGTACACCACCCACATCGGGCAGGAACAGCGCAGCGCCGTGGTTTTCAAGGTGGAAGACGTGGAACGCGGATTGTCCATCCTGCGGCAGAACGGCATGGAAACCGTGAAAGGGTTCTGAACATGGGACGTTTGCCGGACAGGCACGCCGGCCGCAGTGCCCGGAGGACCGTCCATTTTGTGTCCCTGGGATGTCCCAAAAACCGGGTGGACACGGAAGTGATGGCGGGGCTTCTGGCAACAGACGGTATGACGGTGGTGGCTTCCCCCGAAGAGGCGGATATCATCGTGGTCAACACCTGTGCATTCATCGGCGACGCAAAGGAGGAGTCCATCGACGTACTGCTGGAAATGGCCCGGCACCGTCGCAGCGGGCGCTGTTCGCTGCTTATTGCGGCGGGATGTCTGCCCCAGCGCAACGGCGCCGAGCTCAGGGAGGCCATGCCCGAGATCGACGCCATGCTCGGCACGGCCACCCTCGATCAGATCGGCCGGCTGGTCAAAGGACGCGCGGTGGATGCCGCCCTCAATTATCCGGGCCATTTTCTGCCCACCGCCGCCACGCCGCGCCTCATCGAGCAGGGATCGATCAGTGCCTATATCAAAATCGCGGATGGATGTTCGCGGAAGTGCGCGTTCTGCGCCATACCCGGCATCCGGGGGAAAGGCCGCAGCCGTTCCGTGGCGGATGTGGTGGCGGAGGCGCGGCAACTGGCCGACGCGGGGGTTGTGGAACTGAACCTCGTGGCCCAGGACACGGCCGCCTTCGGGCGGGACCGCAAGGACGGCGCCGATCTGGCCGGGCTGCTGGGCGCCCTGAACGACGTGGACGGACTGCGGTGGATCCGCGTGCTGTACCTGTATCCGGACGCGGTGAGCGACCGGCTCCTGCGGCAGATGGGCGAACTGGACAAGGTGGTTCCCTATCTGGACATCCCCATCCAGCACGCCGCTGCGCCCATGTTGAAAGCCATGCGACGAGGCCACGGACCCGATGCGTTGATCGATGTCATTGACCGGGCGAAGCGTCTGCTGCCCGGGGCCTTTTTGCGCACCACCGTTCTCCTGGGGTTTCCCGGGGAGACGGATGCGGATTTCGATGCACTGCTGTCCTTTGTGGAAGCCGCGCGGTTTCACCATCTGGGTGCGTTCCGCTACAGCGAAGAAGAGGGTACGCCGGCCGCCGGCATGGCCGATCGCGTTTCTCCGGGCATTTCGTACAACCGCAGGCGGAAGGTGATGGCACTGCAGCGCCGGATCGTGCGCGAACACCACCGGGCCATGAAGGGGCAGATTATCGAAGTGCTGGTGGAAGGTGCGGCGGACGAGGCGGGTTATGTGCGGCAGGGGCGCCATACCGGGCAGGCGCCGGACATCGACGGGTGCGTGTACCTGACCTCCTGCGCCGCGGGGCCGGGTGAGGTGGTGAGGGCGACGGTGGTGGATTTCAAGGATTACGACCTGGTGGCGGAGCCCCTGTGAACCGTTTCGAACTCCTCGACAGCCAGCCGATTCCCGGCACGGACCAGTTCATGCGGCTGTTGCGCCGGGGAAGCGAACTGGTCATTCACGTGGGCAGCCGGGAGCTGATGAGCACGCGGATGCACGGCTCCGAGGACGCGCTGGCAGATCTGGCGTGGGATGCCCTGCGGTGGCAGCAGCGAGAGGAGGGCGCGCGAATTCTCATCGGTGGTCTGGGCATCGGATATACGGCCGCGGCGGCCCTGCGGCGGGCGCGGGAGGCCGACCGGGTGACGGTGGCGGAGCTGGTGCCAGCGGTGGTGATGTGGAACCGGGGCATTCTGGGAGAGGCGGCCGAACATCCGCTGAACGATCCGCGGCTGTCGGTTTATGAGGGTGATGTGGCCGATCTGATAGAGACCCCTCCATCGCCGTTTGACGCTATTCTGCTGGACGTGGACAACGGGCCATCGGCTCTTACGCGGGACACCAACAGCCGGCTGTACACGCCCCATGGTCTCCAGCGTTGCGCTTCGGCCCTGCGGCCCGGCGGGGTGCTGGGGGTGTGGTCCGCATTCGAAGACGACCTGTTCATCCGCCGGATGATGCGCGCGGGATTTTCCGTCACCCCTCACGCGGTGCGCGCCAGGGGACGTCGCGGCGGCCGCCGTCACACCATCTTCATCGGCACCGTCCGCTGAATCCGGAACAATGGACGGACCGATCGGTTGGACAGCAGACCGCGGTGGACTATTCGACGGTAGAGGGCCACTTGTTGATGGCCACGATGCCCGTGCGGGCGATTTCCACAATGAGGTTTTCGGGAATGAGCGACAGAAAGGAATTGATTTTGTCCCTGGAGCCGGTCACCTGGAACACGAAACCCGACGGCGTGGCATTGACGATTTCGCCACCGAACACGGCCACCAGCTGAAAGAGTTCCATGTTGCCGGTCCTCGATGTGCTGCCCGAGGCGTTCTTCACTTTGACGAACGCCAGCTCCTTGATAATCCGGTGCTCAGGATCGATGGGGGTCACCTTCAGCACATCCACGATTTTGTACAGCTGCTTCTGAATCTGTTCGAGGGACTGTTCGTCCGCCCGGACGGCCACGATGATCCGCGTCTTGTCGCCGGTGGTCTTTTCGGCGCTGACGCTCTCCATGTTGAAACCGCGTCGCGTAATGAGGCTCATCACCTTGGAGAGGACCCCGGGCTTGTTGTACACCAGAATGGAAATTGTGTGTTCTGCCAGATTGCGTGTCATTTCGGCCTCCCCGTCAGCTCGTTCTCACATCGTTCAGGGACGAACCCGCAGCCACCATGGGCCATACGTTTTCTTCTTTCGAGATGATCACATGCAGCAGCATGGCTTCCTTTGACGCGGCCATTTCCCGCAGCGCCGGCTCCACATCGTCGGGCTTCTCCACGCGTCTCGCGCGGATGCCCAGAGCCTGTGCCAGGGCGGCGAAGTCGGGATTTCCCCCCAGATCCACGCCGGAATACCGCTTGCCGTGGAACAGGTCCTGCCACTGCCGCACCATGCCCAGAAACGAATTGTCCAGAACGACAATTTTCACCGCCAGCTTTTCGCGCCGGATGGTGATCAACTCCTGCAGCGTCATCTGGAATCCGCCGTCTCCACAGAAGACCACCACTTCACGGTCCGGGTTGCCCAGCTTGGCGCCAATGCCCGCCGGAACGCCGTACCCCATGGTGCCGAGGCCGCCGGAGGTAATGAAGCTGCGCGGCAGCGTGTAATCGAAGTACTGGTGGCACCACATCTGGTGCTGGCCCACATCGGTCACCACAATCAGGTCCCTGGGCAGGATGTCCCTTGCCTTTTCGAGGAGGAACTGGGGTTTGATATCGTCGCCCTGCGAGTACGTCAGCGGGAATTCCGCGCGCTTCTTCTGCAGTTCCGACAGCCACGGGGCCGTGTCGGGCTTTTTGCGCTTCATTTCGAGCATCTTGGCCATCACGTTGCGCAAATCGCCCACAATGGGTACATCCACTTCCACGCTCTTGCCGATCTCTGCCGGATCCACGTCCACCTGAATTTTTTTTGCCTTCGGCGCAAAGCTCACCGTGTCGCCGATGATGCGATCGCTGAACCTCGTGCCGAGGGCAATCAGCAGGTCGCAGTTCTGTACCGCCCAGTTGCCGAACACGGTGCCGTGCATGCCGATGTTGCCCACGCTCATGGCCGGATCGGAAGGTCGCACGCCGTGCCCCATCAGAGTGTACACCACCGGAATGGCATACCGGTCGATGAACCGGGCCACCAGATCCGTGGAGCCGGAAATCTGAATGCCGCCGCCGGCCAGAATGAGGGGTCGCTTCGCTTCGGCGATGAGGTCCATGGCCCGGGAAATCTGCTTGGGATGTCCTTTGTAGGTGGGCTTGTAACTCTCCAGCGAAAACTCTTCGGGATAGGTGAACTCCGTTTCCGCCAGCAGCACGTCCTTGGGCACATCCACCAGTACCGGGCCCGGGCGTCCGGACACGGCGATGTGGAAGGCGCGTTTGATGGCCGGCGCCAGATCCTCCACTTCACGCACGAGGATGTTTTCCTTGGTGATCGGCATGGTGATGCCCGTGATATCCGCTTCCTGAAACGCGTCCGTTCCCACATATCGCGTGGACACCTGGCCGGTGATAACGACCATGGGGCTCGAATCGATGTAGGCGGTGGCGATGCCCGTTACCGTGTTCGTGGCACCCGGCCCCGAAGTGACCAGCACCACACCGGGCTTTCCCGTGGAGCGGGCATAGGCGTCCGCCGCGTGGGTGCCTCCCTGTTCGTGCCGGGGCTGCACCATGCGGATCCCTTCGCCGTGCTGATACAACTCATCGAAGATGGGAATGACCACGCCGCCGGGATAGCAGAACAGCGTGTCCACATTTTCTTTTTTCAGACACTCGATGACGATTCTCGCGCCGTTGTAAACTGTCATGAAACGAACTCCTGATGCAACGGGTCAATGACTACGCCAGATCGACCACGCGGATTTCAAAGCCGCCGTCCACCGGCACTTCCAGCGCCAGCCGGCCGCGGTCCGGCGAGATGGCCATGGTGTGGCTGCCCCGGAGGGCCGGGGCGGGGATTTTTTTCATTTCCTCAACGGATTGATTGCGCGTATCCACCCGGAAGAGCTGGTTGTTTTCGTCCATCAGCACAAACCGGTTGTCTGTCCAGATGGGCGGTGAACCGCTGAGCCGGCCGCCCTCGGGCAGTTTGCAGACCACCGTGTCCAGCTCTTCCCCGTTCCAGGTGTCGCCGCGGCGGGTGTGGATGACCAGCGCCTGGCCGCCCTTGGGCTTGCAGGCCAGACGGCGTCCGTCCGGAGACACGGCCGGATACAGTCCGAAGGTGGTAAACACCGTCTCGCCGTTCACGTCGACCATATGGATGCGCGCCCCGGCCGTGGAATCGTATTCGTAGTGGAGGAACCCGCCGTCCGGCAGAAACGTGAAGTCCCCGCCGTACCACTGCTGCCGGGGCAGGATTTTCGGCCGGGGGGCAGAAGTGGCCCGGGCCATGCCCAGAAACGTGCGCCAGGGCCAGGCGTTTTTTGACTGGCTGTCCTTATGAAACACGTTATCAATGACGAACAGCAGGCTCTTTCCGTCCATTGAGGTGCAGGGTCGCCGTTTGGCAGTGCCTTCGATGACATCGCTGCGGCCGATGAATACGGCAGTGGTTCCATTCCTGTTCAGCAGGATTTCATCGCCCTTTTCGAACAGGATGCCGCCATCAACGTTGAAGGCGGGGCAGACTCCCCGGGCCACCATCATCGGAACAGCGTCCGTGTCTACGGCTGACCGGCAGATTTCGTCTTCGCCGCGCACATACGCCACCTGTGTTCCATCCGGCGACCAGGTCAGGTCGGAAAAGCCGGTTTCGGATTGGTCCACGCGTTTCATCGGTTGCTCCTTGTCGCTGCCGCCTCCGACAGGCGCACACCATATCATTTCTGCCGCCGCCGTCCACGGTTTTAGGGGGTGGCCGGATGCTGGAACAGGCGGTTCCCATCCTCACGTGCTGCGGGATTTCACTGTCGGCAGATCACCTGTTCTGCCGGAAGGAAACGGACCATGGGACTACTGAGCCGCCTGTTTCGACAAGGCCCGTCAAGGCAGGAACGGCTGATGGAACAGCTGCGCGGCGATGCGCACTGGACCCGACGGATGGTTGTGGCCGGCGAGCTGGAGGACGACATACGCCTGTTCGAACTGGCCATGGAAGATGCCCATCCGCTGGTCCGGTGGGCTGCATTCCATCGCATCGAGGACAGCGCGCTGCTGGAGCAACTGGCGCGCGGATGTCCCGATGAAGACCTGCGGGTGGCGGCGGTTGAAAAGCGGGACTCACCGGAGTTGTGCGCAAGACTGGTGGGCGATGATCAACCGGACGGAGTGCGGGAAGCCGCTGCCTCGCGACTGGCAGATCCGCTTCTCCTGATCCGGGTTGCCACATTGGATCCCTGCCCCTGGGTGCGGCGGGCGGCCCTGTCCCGGGTGGACGACGAGGACATTCTGAAAAGGGCGGCAGCGGGGGATCCGGATTGCTTCGTGCGGGATCTGGCAATGGAGCGACTGTCGCAGATGCGCGTGTCTGCCGCCGGATGAAACGCCTCAATCCGGCAGGGCCATGCGGACTGTCAGGTTCAGGGCCCGCTCCCCTTCGATGAACAGCAATCCCTCTTCTTCCATGGCGCCGAGCAGGCCGTCGTCGCAGCCGGTCTCGCTTTTCAGCCGGTCCAGCGACATCAGGCGGTGGGTGCAGCCCAGCACATGCTCGCCCCGGGGCGGCAGGTGGATGAACGCATCCTCCCCGTCGCGCCGGCGGAAGAGCCCTTTGCGCGGATGAAGGAAGAGACCATCGCCTCGCTCATGGCGCTCCTGCCAGCGCTCGAACGACGCGTGAAAGCGAGGAAACCACTCCGGCGCGGGGCCGGCGTCGGTCCGTTCAAAGTGCCAGGCCATCTGCGACAGCTCTGTGTCCGCGAGCTGCGGATGGGCTTCTTTGTAAGTCGCTTCGGGCCTGAATGTCGACAGGCCGAATGCACCGGGGTTTTCAAAGTAGGGACTGTACCGGTCGAAGTGGATGGGGCTGAGGATCCGCGGCGGCGGAAAGTGGGGAATCCATTCCATGATGGCGGCCTGGGCATCGTAGTCGCCCTTTCCTTCGCCCGGAATGCCGTGGAGCAGATTCCACTGGGCAAGAAGGCCCCGCTCGGCGCTCCACTTGAGCACCGCCAGCGCACGGATGCCTGTCGTCCCTTTGCGCAGCAGCGCGAGCAGCCGTGTGGACAGGGTTTCGATGCCGAACTGGGCGCTGACGCGGGCCCGGGCCAGCTCCTTCACCTGCTCCTGCGTCACGTTCACTTTCAGCTCCAGAAAAATGGACGGTTTTTCGTCAAAGGCGGCCAGTTGGGGAATCACCTCGTTCAGGTGGCGGCGTGACAGGATGCAGTCGGCGGCGACGATGGTGCACCGATGGCGTTCGAAGAGGGTGCGGATATCCACGACGACGCGGTCGCCCGGCTTTTCCTCCCAGACAAGGCCCCGGCGGTGGACACCGCAGAAGGCACAGTGGTGTTTTTCGCCCCACCAGCAGCCCCGGGCGCTCTGCACGACCAGAGCGATTTCCTCCCGGGCCAGCCCGGCGGCCATTGCCTCGTGCAGAAACGGATGGTAGTCCGGCGGCGGAAGATCGTCGAAAGGCATCGGGTCGGGCTGATCGATGAATCGGCAGGGTGGCGGATTGTCGGCGCACAGGTGCAGAAGGGGCATTTCGCCGAAGCCGCTGACGACCCTGTCCACCTGGGGATAGTGGCGCAGCAGGGCCCGTCCCATGCCGTCCGAACAGGCGGCCCCGCCGAACACTATCGTTGCGTTACATCCGGCCTCTTTGAATCGCCGGGCCAGCCACAGGGATGCCATCAGCTGATTGTGGGAGGTGGTGAATCCGATGATGTCCGGTACGGCCTCTCGCACCCGCAGGAGGCACCGTGTCGCAAACCGCTCCAGCAGATTCCGGCGCGCCGCCCGATCGCCGAAATGGACAGAAAGGATTTCCTGAAATGCCGGAGAAAGAGTGCCGTGCAGGTCTTCGGCAAACAGCAGTTCCGCCGCGTTGCCCCGTCTCCGCTCAATCGCCTCGCCGTAGCGTTCCCTGCCCATCAGGCGCATCAACTCCAGATGGAGGTATGCCTCTTCACACGACACGCCACGGCAACGCAGGAAGGTCGCTATCTGGGCAATGGCGATGGACGACAGCGACCAGTGGGCAAACGGGGGACAGATGAGCAACAGACGCTTCATGACACAGATAATCCCATCACAGTGAACAAAGAGAACCGGCGTTGTATTGTCGGATGCTTCGGGTACAATCGTCGGCCATGAACGGTGACTTCACCGGACAACTGCTGGACGGCAAATACCTCATTTCGAAAAAACTCGGCGAAGGGGGCATGGGCTCCGTCTATATGGGGGAGCATGTGGCAGTGGGTCGGCGGGTGGCCATCAAGCTCCTCCATTCGTTCCTCGTCACCAACGAAGAAGTGGTCAAACGATTCTTCCGGGAGGCCCGGGCCGCAGCTGCCATTGCCCACCGCAATATCATCGACGTGCTGGACATGGGCGTAACGGCGGGCGGGGAGCCTTACCTGGTCATGGAATTTCTCGAAGGCCGCGGCCTCGACGCCATCCTCGCACAGGAACAGCGTCTCGATCTGCCCGCTGCATGCGCCATCCTTGAGCCAGCACTGGCGGCCATCGGCGCTGCCCACAGGAAGGGCGTCATTCACCGGGATCTCAAACCGGACAACATATTTGTCACCCGCCCCACGGACGGCGAACCCGATGTGAAGCTCATCGATTTCGGCATCTCCAAGTTTCAGGACAGCACGGTGACCCGGTTGACGGTGGAGGGTACGACCATGGGCACGCCGGCGTACATGTCGCCGGAGCAGGCCCGGGGAGCGAAGGACCTGAACCACACCACGGACATCTACGCGGTGGGCATCATTCTTTACGAAATGCTGACGGGCACCACGCCTTTCGCAGGTGACACCTACAATGAATTGTTCGCCAACATCCTGACCAGCGATCCGCGACATCCGCAGGAGGTCTTCCCGGATTTTCCCATGGCCGCCTGGCCAGTGATCGAAAAGGCGATCGCGAAGGACCCCCGGGAGCGGTTTTTAAGCGCCGAGGAAATGACGGGTGCCCTGCGGGCCCTGTGCCCGGCGGAAGAGCGGCTGGAGGCCCTGCGGAAGCTGGGAGAGCGGATGTCCACGTCATCAGCGGCGGCGGGGGATCTGGGCGCACCGGTTGAGGAACCCCGTGGCCCTTCCGCGGATCGGATTCTGGAAGAGCTGGTGAAACAGCGCACGTCGCAGCTGGAAGCGGCCACCATGATGGCCGGTGGAACGACCGGGCCTGAAAATGACCACACGATTCTCGCTGTCCCGACCGGAGCAGGAGGCGGAAACATGGCCCTTGCCGGTCCGGCATCCACCTTTCGGCGATGGATGCAGAAAGCCCGGTTTGCGCTGATGGACAGTCCCAGGAAAAATCACTATCGGGCTGGTGCGGCGTTGATCATTTCTGCAGCGCTGTTGATTGGTCTGTGTTCCAGCAGGGGCAGTTCCGTTGAAATCCACATTACCGGTCTGCCGAAAAAGGCAGTGGTGTTTTATGACGGCTCCATCGTTACGCAGAATCCGTTCCGGGTGAAGCAGGGAGATACGCTGGTTCCTCTGCGGGTGGAAGTGCGCGGAAAAGAACGCATGAACATCTCCATTACACCTTCTGTCGATCTGCGGATCGCTTACACAGCGGCGGAGCGCGCACCTGTTGTCAAAAAGGTGGCGTCCGATTCGGAAACCCGGAATGCACAGCCGCAGCCGGCTGCGTCATCAGGGAGCGAAGACGCTCAGGAAACGCCGGTCACGAACCGAACGAGGCGTACGGCTGCCCAGAAGAAAGAGGCACCTCCACCAGAGGACGATCCGGCATCCGGAGAGTCAGGAACCCGACGCAACCCGTTCAAGAAACTGGGCTCCCGCATCCGCAACGCACTTGATAAATAGGCATTTGCCCCCACCTGACAACGCCCCTCCTTTCCTCACGTTTTTCTTCAAGGGGCGCGGTGAGGGGGCAATGGGGGCTCGCTGATCAGGTCGGTTCCAATGATACCGTTGCGGCAGGTGATGGCCGTGATACACTTCACCAATGGCAATCCGCATTCCGGAGTTGATTCGAAAGAAGCGTGACGGTGGTATCCTGCACGAAGACGAAATCCGCGCGGTCATTGATGGGGTGACATCCGCCGGCATTCCGGATTACCAGATATCCGCCCTGCTCATGGCCATCTATTTTCGCGGCATGACCGATGGGGAACTTGCCGCCTGGACCGATGCCATGCTCCACTCGGGCGCGGTGATGGTTCATGACCGGCTGCGCGGCATCAAGGTGGACAAGCATTCCACCGGCGGCGTCGGCGACAAGATTTCTCTGTGCCTGGCACCGGCGGTGGCGGCGTGCGGTGTTCCGGTGCCCATGATATCGGGCCGGGGACTGGGGCACACGGGTGGCACGCTGGACAAGCTGGAGTCGATTCCCGGTTTCAACGTGAACCTCTCCAATGAAGCGGCGGAGCGCCTGCTCGAAGACGAAGGGCTGTTCCTCATCGGCCAGACGCAGGACGCGGCGCCTGCTGACCGCAAGCTGTACGCCCTGCGGGATGTGACCGGCACCGTGGAGTCCATTCCCCTCATTGCCTCATCCATCATGAGCAAGAAGCTGGCCGAAGGCATCGACGCGCTGGTGCTGGACGTGAAGTGGGGAAAGGGCGCGTTCATGCGGGACATCGATCGGGCCCGGCAGCTGGCGGACACCCTTTCCGGCATCGGACGGGCAGCCGGCAAGGACGTGCACGCACTGCTGACGGACATGAATGCGCCCACGGGCGGTACTGTCGGCAATGCGCTGGAAGTGCGGGAGGCCATCGACGTGATGCGCGGCGAAGGGCCTCCGGACACGCGGTACCTGACCGTGGAGTTGGGGGCGCACATGCTGTTGCTGGGAGGGGTGGCTCCGTCCCTGGACGGCGGTCGCGCCCGGATGGCCGCCGCGCTGGACGACGGGTCGGCCCTGTCGAAATTTGCGGCCGTAATTGACAGGCAAGGGGGCAATCCGGATGTGTGCACGGATGTCCGTCGCCTGCCGGCGGCCCGGCACCGAACGGAGATCACGGCAACCCGCAGTGGCTTTATCACTGACATCGATCCGTTGAAGGTGGCCCACGCGGCCCTGTCTGTGCGCGCGGGAAGAGAGCGGAAGGATGATCCGGTGGATCCGGCAACGGGAGTGGAGCTTGCCGTGTCCCGCGGTTCGCTGGTGGTCGCGGGCAATCGACTTGCATTTCTGCATCACAACGGAATCGGCGCCGAAGAGGCCCGTCACCTGCTTGACGCCGCGTTCACCATCCTCGACACGGCCCCGGCAGCCGTGGAGATCGTCACCGAACGGCGGATGTAACAGGCGGTTTTGCTGCGTCGCTCAGAAATTGAGCCCGGCGGTGCCTGCCGCCGGTGTCGCGTTTCCCACGCTGTCCTCAAACCAGATGGAGGGCCGGAGTTGACGGCCTTCTACTTCGATGATCGCGACAGAGGGTGGGTTGCCCCAGCGGGGATGACTGGCACTGCCGGGGTTGAGGTAGAGAATGCCGTTCCGCCATTCGATGGACGGCACATGGGTGTGACCGGTAATGACCACCTTCATGCCTGCGGCCACCGGATCGATGTCCAGATGATCGATGCTGTGGACCACATAGGCGAAATGCCCGCAGAACTCCACCACGGCGCTCTGATCGCCCCGGACATCCATGTTGCCGCGGACGATGGTCAAAGGCGCAATGGACGAGAGTCGGGAAACCGCTGTGTCGTCCACCGCATCCCCCGCGTGGATGATGGCCGTCACGTTCTTTGCATGAAACAGCTTCAGCACCCATCCGGGCACGTCTCCGTGGGTATCGGACAGGACGCCCAACAGGGCCTGTGCGGCGCCGATCACAATCCGCCCCCGGAAATGCCGGCGAGTTGCGCGCTAAAGGACGGAGGCAATCGGGAGGGCATGCGGCGTCCATAGTCGAAGCCCACGAATCCGATTTCGGCCATCGCCACATCGGCACCGTCGGCCTTTCTGGAAAATCGATGGGCCAGTCGGAATGTGATGGCCCCTGTTTCCACGGCGCCGATTTCCACGATCAACCGATCGTGCAGGAAACCTTCGCCGAGGTAATTTACGATGACATCCCCCACCACGAGGCCCGTGGTCCCGTCCCCCAGATCCATCTCGGTGACGTTCCACTGCTGGAAGAGGGTGAGCCGCGCCTGATGGGCCAGCGTGAGCACCCGGTCGTAACCCAGGTGGGCACCGTAATTGAGGTCTCCCACGCGAACGTCCAGCTCTGTGGAAAAGGGATAGCGCGCGAGTCTGTGCAATTTCACCTTCGGCATGCACAAAGCATACGCCCGAACAACAGGATGTGGTAGGGTGCAAATGTGCCCGAGCTGCTGAACGCCATTCCCCATTTTCAATTCATTATTCTCGCCTTCATTTTCGGCGCGCTGTGGGGTTCCTTTGCCAACGTGGTGATTGTGCGCTGGCCCAGGGAACTGTCCGTGGTGCGGCCCGGGTCCCACTGTTTTTCCTGTCAGGCGCCCATCCGCTGGTACGACAACATTCCCATCGTTTCTTTTATCATCCTGCGGGGTCGTTGCCGGCACTGCGGCGCCGCCTTTTCACCCCGGTACCTGCTGGTGGAGCTGGCCATGGCTCTGCTCTCCGTCGCGGTCATGCACATCACCTTCCTTCGGGCGGATGTCCTCCAGCCTGCGGGTCTTCTGGAATACGTGATCTGGTTTGCCTTTGTCTGGTCCCTTGTCACGGTTGCGATGATCGATCTGTCCCACTACCTCATTCCGGACGTCATCGTGCTACCCGGCATTGTGGCGGGATGCCTCGCCAACGCGTTCTTTCTTCCGCTGGGCTGGATGGAGCCGCTGCTCGCCGCCGCGGCCGCCTATGCGGGCATCCGCCTGTTGTTCATCGACGGGTACCGCCTGCTCCGGGGGCGTCAGGGAATGGGACACGGGGATGCCAAGCTGCTCGCCATGCTGGGCGCCTTCCTCGGATTTGAAGGCGTGCTGTTCGCCCTGTTTGCCGGGGCCCTGCAGGGACTCGTCATCGGCCTTGCCATGGTGGCCGTGCGTCGGCGCAACGGCCTGGCGAACGAACCCGTATTTGAGGAAGAGCTGGACGGAACGGAACGCCCGCAGGACGCACAGCACGTTTCTGTCACTGCTGCACGGGTGCCCTTCGGGCCCTTTCTTGCACTCGGGGCCGTGCAGTACCTCTTCATCGGCCAGTGGGCCCTTGCCGCCTATTCCATCGGTTTTTCGCGACTGCTGAACGGCGCATTCTGAACGGCGCTGTTGTCAGACCCGCATGGTGCCGGTTTCCCGGTAACGGATGTGGAACTCGAAGGCGCGGTCAAGCACATGGGGCGTGTGCCGGGCCGGTGCATGGCGCAGGCCGTATTCCAGATATTCGATCAGCAGGGGACGGTAGTCCGGGTGGGCACACTGGTCGATGATCCGGCGGGCTCTGGCCACGGGTGCGAGTCCCCGCACGTCGGCGAGTCCCTGTTCCGTAACAAAGATTTTCGTGGAATGTTCGCTGTGGTCCACGTGGGTCACCATGGGTACTACCGCGGAGATGCGGCCGCCCTTCTGGGTGGACGGTGTCATGAAGATGGGCAGGTACGCGTTGCGGGTGAAATCCGCGGAGCCGCCGATGCCGTTCATCATGGATGAACCCAGCACGTGGGTTGAATTCACGTTGCCGAAGATGTCCATTTCCAGCGCCGTGTTCATGGCCACCACACCCAGGCGCCGCACCAGCTCGGGGTGATTGGAGATTTCCTGCTGGCGCAGGATGACGCGGCTGCGGAACAGCTCCAGTTCCCGGCGGAACCGGATCTGGGCCATTGGCGACAGCGTGATGGCCGTGCCGGATGCGAACAGAAGTCGATCATTGTCCGCGAGCTGAAAGAGGGAATCCTGGATGACCTCCGTGTACAGGGAGATGGCACTCATGGAGGGCTCGGTTGCAATGGCGGCGAGCACTGCATTGGCCACGTTGCCCACACCCGACTGGAAAGGCAGGCCGTCCGGCAGCCGTCCTTGTCGGTGTTCGTGCTTCAGGAATTCGACGATGTGGCCGGCAATGGCCCGGGCGGTTGCGTCGGGCTCCTTGAACGGGCGGGTGCTGTCCTGTGCCTCGGTTTCCACAATGCCGGCAATCCTGTCCCGGGGCACTGCGACGAAGGGCTGACCGATGCGATCGCTCACCCGGAAGACGGGAATTTCCTGCCGACCGGGCGGTGGTGCGGGAATGAACACGTCGTGATAGCCCTTCAGGCCGTCGCCATAGAACCGGTTGATTTCAATGATGATGCGGTCCGCCATCTGCAGGTAGGAAGCGGAAGATCCTCCCGATGTGGACAGATAGATGTGGCCTTCGGGCGTCACGTCCACTGCTTCCACCAGGGCCACCGTGGGTCTGGGAAGAAATCCCGCGCGTACGTATTGCGCCATGTGGGACAGGTGGAAGTCGACAAACTCGATGCTGCCGTCGTTGATGGCGGAACGCAGGTCAGGATGGGACTGGTAGGGATAGCGCCGGGAAATTGCCCGGGCCCGGGCCAGCTCGCCGTCCATTTCCTCGCCGGCGCTGGCGCCCGTGTACACGGCAACCTGGAAGGGCTCGCCCCGGTCGTGAAACTCCCTGGCCCGCTGCGCCAGAGCGACAGGTACCGCCTTGGGATATCCGGACAGGGTGAAACCGCTGGCGCCGATCACATCGCCGTGGTGGATGGTCTCCGCCGCCTCCTGCGCGGTGAGTTTCGGAAATCCGCTGGCATCGCTCATGCTGCGCGCTCCTTTTTTCAGGTCAGAATCCGTTTGTGTGAAAGCGGTCGTGGGGCAGGCTGTCAAAGGAGGTTTCCCGCGCCTTCCGCTTTCGAAATCCGATGGCGACGATGCATGCGACCCGCAGGTGATCGGGGGCGTGCAGCAGTTCCTTTACCCGTTTTTCCGAGCTGATGCCGGCGGCGAATTCCCGCATCCGGATCTGCACCCAGCAGCTGCCGAGGCCGAGGGATTCGCACTGGTACTGCAGCGTAATGGCCGCAATGGCACAATCCTCCACCCAGACATCCGATTTCGTTTCGTCGGCAAGGATGACGACACCGAGAGGCGCATCGCGGAGGAAGGACGCTCCGTGGGGCTTGGCCGACGAGAGCTGAGCGAGGAGGTTCCGATCGTCCACGAAGACAAACTCCCACGGACGGTTGTCCCTGGACGTGGGCGCGCGCACCAGCGCTTCCTTGAGCAGGTCAATCATCTCTCCGGGAACAGGTTCGTCCTTGAAACTCCTGGCGCTGCGACGCGCCCTCAGCAGCTCAATCATCTCCATGAAGTGTCCGTCCTGTGCATCAGGGTGAAGGAACCCAGTCCCGCAAGGTGCACCGTTCACCCTGGGTGTAGCTGACCGATCCGTTGGCGCCGGAAACCGGGTTTGTGGTGACGAATTCCACGGCGGAGGGCAGGCCGTCGTAGTCCACCCGGACTTTCAGGCTGAAGGAGGAAACGCCCGGCGCCGTCGATGCCCGGGTCTCACTGGTCGCCTGGAGCTGGTACACCTGTGACGGCGCGAATCCCGTTTCGGTCACACCCAGCAGGTCCGCTGTCATGTAGAATGTGACGTCATCCATGTCCGGATTCGCGGTGCCCGACAGGGTGGCTTCAAAAACGGCCACGCCCACCGAATTGCACTGCGCGTCTTCCGTCATATCATAGAACTCCACTCCCGCCGGCGACACGCTGTCAATGCGGATCTCCGCCGTCGCCTCCGGACCACCGGGGCAGACCCAGGTGCCGCTCCATCGGCCGGACAGGGATTCGTAGATGTCGAGGGCCGCCTGCCGTTCGTCGGTGAGGTCCGGCGGCAGGACGTCCGTCGCGGCGATGAGCGCCAGATCGTCGCAGGTCGGATCTTCGGGGTATTGCTTTTCGCCGCATCCCGCTGCCGGGGTGAGAAACAGACAGATCAAAAACAGTTTACAGTGCTTCATGTGCAATCATTTCAAGAGCCTTTGTCCGGCTCCGGGATGTATCAGAGAACCGACCGGATTTAAATCTCTTTTGCGCGAGGGTAAAGAGCGGGGTCAGTAGCCCTGCACGGGGGGCGCGGCGCTCTCCTGCGGCGCAGTCTCCGGCGCGGGGGATTCTTTCTCTTCCAGTTTGATCGCTGTGGATGCGCCGGTTTTCTTTTCCTTTTTCTGTTCGGTCTTCTCCTTCTCTTTCTTCCGGTTGGCCTTCGCGTCCTTCTTCGGGTCTGCCTTTGCCTCTTCCGCCTTCTTTCTATTGTCTTCCGCCGTCTGCTCGGACTCGTCGGGGATTTCGAACTTCGGCGTGTCCGTCGGATCGCAGCCCGGCTCAAAACCCTCCGCGTCAAATGTGTACTTCAGGCGCCCTTTGTCCGTTTTGTCGCTGGATGCCACCTCCACCATCACGGTGAGTTCGTGGGTGCCCGCCCGGGACGGACTGCAGTAGGAAAACAGGTAATAGCGAAGGGCCTGGGAATTGATCTGATCGGCCACCTTCTTGAAGGAGTCCACGATGCTGCCCTTGTCCTGCGCGTGGACAAAACCGTCCCTGCCGAACCGCTGCATTTCCTCCGTATCCACCTCGCCGCCGAGGCCGATGACGAACGAGCGGATATTGTTGTCTTCCAGCGCATTCATCGCGTCTTCCGATGTGGCCCGGTGGGCGCGGTCCGTGCCGTCCGTGAAGATGGCCATGGTGCCGAAGCGCAGGGGCACGTCCGAGTCGTCCATGCCGTCCTTCAGCACCTCAACGCCTTTTACGATGGCGCCGTTCAGGTTGGTGGACGGATCCTTCGGCTCATAGGACGAGAGCAGCTCGTTGCGGCGGGCCAGGGCTTCCTCGCGCACGCCGAACTTTGCAATGGGGATGATTTCTTCGCGGCCGTCAAAGGCGTAGATGGCAATTTTTTCGTTGTCGCCGATGTTTTCGAGAAACGCGCCCACCGCTTCCTGCACCTGGGGCACCTGACCGGAATCCACCACGGATCCGCTCATGTCCAGCAACAGCAGGGTGTAGCGTTCGATGGCCACCTCCTGGTTGAGGATGGTCTGCTGACTTTCGTAGGTGGAGATGAGCTTGCCGTCCTCATAAATCTGAAAGCGATCTGCGGTAACCCCCGGCGCCGGATTGCCGTTGCGGTCATCCATGGAAAAGTACACGGCCACATTGGACGGTTTCTGCACGGACGCATCCACGAGCTGCAGCTTCATCCGGTAGCAGCCCGGAAGGGCGGAAAGAGCGAGGAGGACAATGAAAACGCGTTGGAATCCGGGCATGGTGGACACTCTCCTTTACAGTGTGGTTGCCAGCGGACTATATACCGTTCCGTGGCTGCCTTCACTACTATTTCCACCCGGACCGACTGCCCCGACCGGTGTTTTCTGCCATGAACTGCGTTGTCCTGTTCGACATCGACGGCACTCTGTTGTCCCGCTCGGGCGATACGGCGAGCCCCGGTATCCGCGCCATGAACGAAGCCGCCCGGGAAGCGACCGGGGTCACGGGCCTCGCCGACCGCGTGGATTTCGCCGGCGCTACGGATCTGCGGGTGGCTGCCCGGCTGCTGGTGCTGGGAGGTGTGCGGGAACCTTCCCGGGTGCAGGTGGATGCGCTGCTCAAGGCCTACGTGGGGCACCTGCGGCGGTTCATCGGCGACGACAGTTACGTCGCCCTGGGCGATCCCCACCGGGTGATTCCGCAGATGGCGTCCATGGGCGCTGTTATCGGCCTGGCCACCGGCAACGTAAGAATCGGTGCGCAAATCAAGCTTGCCAGCGCGGGCATTGACCATCTTTTCTGCATGGACATGGGCGGTTTCGGCGACGACGCCGAAGATCGCCCGGACATCGTCCGCATTGCCGCCCGCCGCTGTGACGAAGGAGGCCATCGACCCGTTGCGGTCATCGGCGATACAGTTCACGACATCCGGGGCGCCCATGCCGCCGGCGCCATCTGTATCGGCGTGCCCGGTGGACGCTACACGGCCGCGATGCTGAAGGAGGCCGGTGCGGATGAGGTGGTGGACACCATCGGCGACGGGCTGGTGGATATCCTCGCGCGGCGGTTCGGATGAACCATGTTCTGCCGTCTGCATCCCTTTGACCGGTTGTGTCCGCTGTCCGTGTCCGCCGCTCTCCGGCGGCAGGGCCTTCATCTGCAGCTCGCATTCTTTGTCCGGGGTGGGTGTCCGGAACCGCCGGTTCCTTTGCCGCCTTCCCGCGCGGACGGGCTGTGGCGGCACACGTGCCTGGAGCTGTTTGCCGGCGTCCCGCGAACAGACGGATATCTGGAATTCAACTTCGCGCCGGACGGCCGCTGGAACAGCTACCGGTTTGCGGCATACCGGGATGGCATGGCGGAAGAAGGCGGGGCCGCGCTGCATCTCGTCAGACGGACCCGGTTGCCGGACGGCTGGCGGTGGTTCTTCCAGGTTTCTCTGCCGGACGATGTGGCGAAGATGCCCCTGTTGTGCGCGCCGGCGGCGATCATTGAAGACGACAGTGGGGCCCTTCAGTATTTCGCTTTTTCGCACCCGACCGACAGACCGGATTTTCACTCTCCGGCGCTGCGCACCATCCTGCTTCTGCCCTGAATGGTCAGGAACGCTTCTGGAACCAGGGCAGAAAGGCCGGCACGCGGGCGCAGACGGTGTCCCAGTCGCTGCGGCGCTTCTTCATGTGCGCTTCCATGAGGGGAATGCTGATAAAGACAAACAGCAGGGTGACACCCGCGGGGCCGAATACGGTCCACCACAGGGAGGCATCGGCGGCCACGGCAAAGAGCCACAGGCCCCACCAGAAGAGCACTTCGCCCACGTAGTTGGGATGGCGTGAATATGCCCACAAACCGCCGGTAAAGGTGGTTTTTCCCGTGCCCCCCGCGCGGACCGAAGAGCGCATCTGCGCATCCGCTACCGCCTCGATGACGATGGCCAGGGCCGTGACGAGGGCGGCGACGCCGTCGAGCCATCCGACGGGGGCCGTGCGGCCGATGGCGTAGTAGACGGGCACACAGCCCGCAAAGACGATGAGCGTGGGCAGGAAGTGAAAGCCCGTGAAGCTGACGAAGCGGTAGGCGGCCATGCCCCGCTCCCGGAAATCCGCGTAGCGCCAGTCCTCGTGGTGCATGCCCTTCCAGTGGCGCAGGAAATTGGCCGTGAGGCGTGCCGCCCAGGCGAGGACCAGGGCCGGCATCAGGATGGTCCGGACCGACATGCCCGCCTGTGCATCGACCATCCAGAACAGGACCAGCACCGGCGGGGCGACGCTCCAGTACGGGTCGTACATGCTGGAGTTGTTAAAAAACATGGAGGCGATGAACACCACCAGCGTGGCCGCGAGGTCCGCCGCCAGGGCGCGCAGCAGAGGCGATGCGGGCACCAGCAGGGCCGTGAGGGCGCCGATGCCAAGGGCTGCCGCGTAGATGAGGCAGAGGATGACCATTCCCTGCCCGCGCGAAAATCGATGAGGGTCAATCATGTGGCAATCTGTCCTCCGGCAGGTCCCGGTCGATGCGGGACCAGAGTTCCATGGACCGTTGCCACAGCAGGGCGCCGGCCCGGGCGTCGTAGCATTTTTCGTCCATGCGCTTCTTGTTGAACATGTGCAGGTATTCGTTGGTCGTGCCGGCCATCTCCTTTGCGGCGGCCAGAAAGGCCACGGGCAGGGCGGCTTTCGCGGGGGGCTGGAAGACCAGGGTGAAGATGCCCCGCAGGACGAGGCGCAGCAAAAAAGGCGCGTCCCGGATGATGTCCGTGTTCACCGGTCCGGGGCAGATGACGTTCACCGACACGTCCACCCGGCCGTCCCGGTTGAGGCGGCGGGACAGCTCCGTCGCATACGTGTTCAGCACCAGCTTGAAGTAGCTGTAGTTGTGGATGGCCTTTGTCACGCCGTAGGGAGCCGTGCTGCCGAACTCGTCAAAGTCGATGGCGGAAGCGCCCTGGTGGGAGTCCGACGAAATGAAGATGATTCGCGGCGGCTTTCTTGCGCGGTTGCCCGCGGTTTCGTTGGGGATGACACCGGAGGCCAGCAGGCGCCGCGTGAGGATGACGTTGGCCAGATAGTTGACGGCGAACATCCGGTCCTGACCCTGCCGCGTGTGGTTGGATGTCGGCGGTGTGACCCCCGCGTTCAGGACGACCACGTCGAGGGTTTCTCCGCGTTCTTTCAATTGCGCGCAGAACGCCCGGATGGCATCCACGTCGCTCAGGTCCACCGGCAGCATTTCCACTTTCTGGGATTTTGAGAGTTCCTTTACCCGCTCACCGGCGCCGGGAATGTCACTGCGGCAGGCCATCAGCACGCGGCCCCCGCGCCTGGCAAACTCCGTTGCAATGGCAAAGCCCAGCCCCCGGTTGGCGCCGGTGACGAGGCAGGTGCGACCCACGAGGTGGTCCGCGTCGGTCAGGTGGTCGGCCAGCTCCTGTTTCCGAAAATGATCCGCGAAGCCGGCCATGGCAGCGGATACGGGATTCTGAAATCGTCCGTGGGACATGGGTGCGCATCCTAATGGAAAAGCGGCGCGCCGTCATTGGTGAAACGGCCGTCGCCACGACGGAAAGTGATTTTCAGCCGAACAGGAGGTACAGGCCTGCCTGGGCAGAGACGATGAGGGCGGCGTACACGCGCAGGTCGCGCCACAGGGGACGTCGGACACCGGTGACCGGGTCTCGTCCTTCGCCGGAAAGACGCAGCAGGAAGATGAGCAGAAGAACGAGCAGGCCGACGAAGATCCAGCGCGCGGCAGATACGTCGACGGCGGTGACGAGGGCGTACAGCTCCCGGGCGAAGGGCTTCAGCAGTCGGGCGGGGCCGGTGGGTTCAGTCATGGGCGTCCTCCTTTGTGAAGGTCAGTCCACGGGTCTTCCCGTCGGCGGGGGGCGCGCTGAGCAGGCTGCCGGTGACCATGGCACACAGGGCGACGACAAACGACCACCAGGCAATGTACAGGTAGGGATCGGCGGCGATGAAGATGTCGCAGCGGTAGACGTGAAGGAGAATGCTGGCGGCCAGTCCCGCGAGGAGCGCCGCCGCGGCGCCGGTTCCGTTGGCCCGCTTCCACAGCATGCCCGCGGCCAGCACCGCCAGGGTGGGCCCCTGGAACAGGGAGAGCATGGTCTGCATGTAGGTGAACAGGTTGCCGAAGCGGCCCGCCACAAAGGCCAGAGGAATGGCCGCGACGATGAAGATGCCCGTGAGCAGGCGTCCTTTGCGGTAGCAGTCCTCCGGCGTCGCATCCCTGCGGAACCACTGTTTATGGATATCCATGGTCCACAGGGTGGAGGCGGAGTTCAGATAGGAGTCGACGCTGGACATGAGGGCCGCGAGGAACGCCGCGAAGACGATGCCCCGCGCGCCGTCGGGCAGCAGGGTCGCGAGCAGGTGGGGGTAGACGCCGTCGGGCTTTCCGAGGTTCGGATACAGGGCCAGCCCCAGCATGCCGGGCACTACGATGACAAAGGGAATGAACAGCTTGAGAAACGCGCCGAACAGCACGGATTTTTTGGCGTCCCGCACGGAGCCGCAGGCCAGGTTGCGCTGGATGATGGCCTGATTGCCGATCCAGTAGGCCGGCGACAGGACCAGCGCCAGTCCGAACAGCACGGCGGACCATGAAAACGGATGCGGCGTGTCGCCCGGAAGAATGAGGTGGAAGTAGTGTTCCTTTCCCGGCGCACCGGTGTCCACCGCGGCGATGAGTCCGTCGATGCCGCCGAGGCGGTAGAGACCGAAGCCGAGGATCAACGCGCTGCCGAAAAACAGGATGACGAACTGGACCGCATCGGTGATGACTACGGCCGCCAGGCCGCCGCTGAAGGTGTACACACCGACGACGCCCGCCGTGAGGAGGACGGAGGTCCACAGGGGCCAGCCGAGCAGGGTCTCCATGGCCACGGCCGCCGCGTAAAGGAAGGCGCCGAGCTGGGCGCACATGAAGAGCCCCCAGATGATGGCCATGGTGGTGCGGACCGGAGCGTTGAAGCGGCGCCCCAGGTATTCGGGAATGGTGAAGATGCCCGCGCGCCAGAAGAACGGCACGAAGATGAACGCCGCCAGCATCATGGCCGGAATGCAGCCCACCCAGTCGAAGTTGGCCATGGAGAAGCCCACCACGTAGGCGCTGCCGGCCACGCCGATGAGCTCCAGGGCGCCGATGTCGGACACCACCATGGACATGCCGACCATCCACCACTTCAGTTTGCGGCCGCCCAGAAAATAGTCCGTGTCCGTGCGCTGTCCTTTACCCGTGAAAAAGCCGATGGCGAGCATGCCGATCAGATAGAGGACGATGATGGTCAGATCGATGGGCGCCAGTTTCTGCATGAACGGACTCTACTACAGGACCCGGCCGCAGAGTAAGTGTCGTCCAATCAATTAATTTCTTGAAATTTCGGAATTGTATTTCTAATTTTCACGATTATAACAGATGCATGATCAACAGGTCCGCCTATATCAAGCGATTGGAGATCGCCATTCGTCGATCTCCGGTCACCGCACTTCTCGGGCCCAGACAATGCGGCAAAACCACCCTCGCACGGATGCTGTGCGAAGGCCGCGATGCGACATTCTATGATCTGGAATCCCTTCAGGACCAGCGAAGGCTTGAAAACCCCGAAATGGTTCTGGGAAGCGCGAGAGGCTGGGTTGTCCTGGATGAGATTCAACGCATGCCTGAATTGTTTTCCACGCTCCGGGTGGTGGTTGACAGACCGGGCACGCGGGCGCGCTTCCTGTTACTGGGCAGCGCTTCGCCGGACATCGTCAAAGGCGTTTCCGAAACCCTTGCCGGCCGGATCGAATTCGTGGAACTCGGTGGCTTTCGACTCGAAGAAGTCAAAGACAGCATCGACAAACTGTGGCTGCGAGGCGGATTCCCGCGATCTTTCCTGGCGAGGACAGAAGCGGACAGTCTGGCCTGGCGGGAAGGTTTCATCCGCACATTTCTGGAGCGCGACCTGCCAACCCTCGGTATCCGCGTGCCGTCGCCTGCCATGCGCCGATTCTGGACCATGCTCGCCCATTGTCATGGTCAGACGCTCAACGCTTCCGACCTCGGGCGGACCTTCGGCGTGTCTGACAAGACCGTGCGCTCCTATCTCGATGTGCTCTGCGGGGCGTATGTCATGCGGCAACTCCAGCCATGGCACGAAAACATCAGCAAACGGCAGGTGCGGGCGCCCAAACTCTACCTGCGGGATACGGGACTCCTCCATTGTCTGCTGGAAATCCCGAGTCGTCATGCGCTCCTGGGGCACCCGAGACTCGGTGCATCATGGGAAGGATTGGCAGTAGAACAGATACTGCAACGATTTCCATCATCCGAAGCGTATTTCTGGGCTGTTCACAGCGGTGCCGAACTCGATCTGATGGTGTTGCGCAACGGTCATCGTTACGGGGTGGAAATCAAGTTCAACGAAGCACCCACTGCGACCCGATCCATGCGCACGGCCATCGAAGCCCTCCACCTCTCTCATCTGTGGATTGTCTACCCCGGACAGGCATCCTGGCCCATTGATGACAAAATATCCGTAACTCCGCTCCAGGATCTCGTCCTTCCGTGAGGAGATTCGTCCCGCCCGCGTCCCACCCGGGGAAGGCACGTGGAATGGCCCCCGCAGAAATTTCCGACATCACCGGTCTGTCCATTGAAGATATCGAACGACGCTGACTGTCAACGCAGCCGGTTCCACACGGTTCTGCCGACTTCGCAGATGTTCCCCGCGCCGATGGTGACGAACACGTCGCCTTCGCGGAGCATGGACAGGGCCACGTCCGCGGTGTGGTCGAGGCTTCCCGTGTAGTGTGCGGAAGTTCCGCTTTTCGCCATTTCGGCGGCCAGCCGTTCGGAGGTCACTTTAATATCGTCCGCCACATCCCTGGCCGCGTAGATGTCGGGGAGCAGCACTTCGTCCGCGTCGTCGAAGGCGGCGGCGAATTCGCGAAACAGCAGGCGGGTGCGGGATATCTGGTGGGGCTGGAAGACGGCCACCACGCGCCGTCCCGGAAAGCGCTCCTTCACGCCGGCCAGCAGGGCCCGGATTTCGGTGGGATGGTGTCCGTAGTCATCCATCACGGTTACGCCGGACGCTTCGCCCAGAACGTCGAACCGCCGCGCCACGCCGCAGAAGCAAGACAGCCCGGCAGCCAGGGCCTCCGGATCGCATCCGAGCAGGTGCCCCGCCGCAAAGGCGGCCAGGGCGTTGCGTACGTTGTGAACGCCGGGAATCCGCAGGTCCAGCGAAGCGATGACCGCCCCGCCCACCGCCACATCGAAGCGGTTGCCCGATGCGTCCGTTGAGAGGTGCACGGCCCGGTAGTCGGCCCCGTCGCTGAGCCCGAAGGAAATGGCGCGACCCTTGAAGGCCCGGGCCACCCTGGTCGCCCCGGCGTCGTCCGCGCAGTACACCAGCGCACCACCTTCGCGGATACCCGCCGAAAAGGCGATGAAGGCGTCGATGATGGCCTCCAGGTTTTCGTAGATATCCAGGTGGTCCGCTTCCACGTTGGTGACAATGGCGATGCAGGGATGCAGGTTGAGAAACGAGCGATCGTATTCACAGGCTTCCGCCACGAATACGTCCGTTCCGCCCCTCGCCGCGCCGGCCCCGAACTGGGGCACATAGCCGCCCACCACAAATCCCGGATTTTTTTTTGCTTCCCGCAGGGCGCTGACCAGCAGGCCCGTGGTCGTGGTCTTTCCGTGGGTGCCCGCCACCGCTACGCCCGTGAATGAATTCATCAGCACGCCGAGCATTCCGGCGTACTTCACGACGGGAATGCCCCGACTCTCCGCAACCCGCAGCTCGGGGTGTTCCCGGGGGACCGCTGCCGTGGCCACCACCAGCGATGCATCCGGGGGAATGAAACTGCCGTCCTGAAGGCGGGAGGTGCAGACGCCGGCCGCCGCGAGCCGTTCCTCCACGTCGACCGCGAGGCCCGGGTCCGTTCCGGTCACGCGGAACCCTTCGCCGGCCAGGAGGATGGCCATACCGTTCATGGCGCTGCCGCCCACGCCGCAGAAGTGGATGCCGCAGCCGGGTGGCAGCTGGTGCAGAAAGTGGAACGCGGAAGCGCCGGGTGTCATGGGTGGGCATCTTATCCGCGACCCGCACAATTACAACGAAATCCCGGGCCACAATCATTTGACCCGTGGCAGCCTGCCCCGTACTATCGCCCCATGCCCGTCTGCGGACGCCTGAATGTCGCGAAATTCTGCGCTGTTGCGCTGTTCCTGCTGATGCCCTGCGCCCTGCAGGCGATGGACGCCGTGACACTGGATGTGTCCCTCGTCGATAAGGGCCGGGCCCTGGAAGGACGGGCCGCCTTCACCATTGTCAACGACACCGGCGCACCCCTCGAACACGTGTCCTTCTGGCTGTATCCCAACCGCTTTGCGAAGGGTTGGAAACGGCCCCGGGAACACGAGGTGGAGTGGCTCTATCCCCGGGGAAAAAGCGAAGGGCGCATGACGCTTCACGCGGTAGAGGTGGACGGCGTTCCCCTGTCGGACGAAGGGGTTTCGCTGCGCTCATTCCGCGAACCCGGACAGGCG
This sequence comes from Deltaproteobacteria bacterium, assembly GCA_029565915.1. GTDB lineage: Bacteria > Myxococcota_A > Polyangia > JAAYKL01 > JAAYKL01 > JAKQNG01. The sequence continues at coordinate 26,291 of JAKQNG010000046.1, read as the reverse complement.
GCCCTCACCAGCGATCTCCTGGCGGATATCCGGCTTCCTGCACCTCTGGCGGCAGGGCAGTCCGTGCGCATCGACACCCGCTTTCGCGTCACCATTCCCCTGCGTCGCGGTCGATTCGGGCGCCACGGAGGGGTCATCTCCCTGTGCGGCGGGTTTTATCCGATTCCCGTGGACAGGCAGCCGGACGGGTTGTCCCGGGTTCCACCGTCCCTCGACACCACGTTGCGGGTGCGCGTTCCCGCGGGGCTGGGCCTCGTGTCCGCTGACGGATTCGCACTTCCGGGTCAGGGCGGCAGCATCGCCACTTTTCATGCGGTGGACAGCGATGTCCCCCTTATTTTCATGGATCGGATGACCGTGACGCAGGACGCGAAAGAAGGCGTCGACATTGTCCACATCATGCGGGATCACCGTCCCGCGGCAGCGGATTTCCTCGACCGGATCGGGCGGGCCATGGACATCGCGGGGGGCGTTCTTGGGGCCCACCTCGCGCAGGGCGGCCATCTGCCCGGGCGGCTGATCCTCGTGGAAATTCCCGCTTTTGATCGACTGGTGCAGCTCTCGGGCAGCACCGTCATCATGTCCCGTCAGATATGGAGACTCGCCCCTCTCGAAAAGGCCCGGCTCTTTCACGATCTGACCCTGGCGAGGAGCGTGGGCGCCGCCCTGTCCCTGCCCGATGCCAGGCGGAAGGAATCGCCGGGGAATGCGGAACTCGTGGCGGAGACCGCCGGGTGCATCACCGCGGATCTGTGGCTGCAGGCCGAGCGCCGGCAGCAGCAGTCCGTCAGCGACCTGGTGCGGTTCGCTTCTTTTATTCCCTATGTGGACAACCTCATCTACGCGCCCCAGATCCCCTTTGAGCACGCGTACACCGCCTCGACGGAGGAACCCGATGCGCTGCGCGATGAGCTGTGGCGCTTCAACAACGAGCTGCCCCGCGGACGCCGGATCGCTACCCGCCTCGAAGATCGCATCGGAAAAGCGCAGACCCGCCGCCTGATGAAGGGCTGGCACGAAGAAGACCATTCCTTTTTCGACCTGCTCATCCGCACACCGGGCATCGACGGCCAATCGTTCCTCGCGGACTGGTGGGGCAGATATCCGGTGGTGCAGTATGCGCTCGCGGACGTGGACAGTCGGTGCGCGGGCGGTCGATGCACGCACACCATCCGGGTGCGGCGCGACGGGGCGCCACTGGAGGAGCCGGTGACCATCCGAGTCACCTTCCGTGACGGCACAGTTGAAGATATCGTGTGGGACGGACGGGAAAACCCGGCTACGATCACTCTGGTATCACGAGGGCGCATCCGCTTCGTTCAGGTGGATCCGGATGCACGCCTGGTAGAATCGGCGCGGCTCACACCCGGAGAGAGCCCGCTCCACGACAACCGCCGACCCATGGGCCTGCGACCACCCCTGTTGTCGGAGTTCGTCATCTGGGGCGACACGGTGACAAAGAAGCCGTTTGTCCACTGGAGTGTGGATCTGCGGCGTCGCCACGACATCTCCCACACGGTGGTGCTGCAGGGTGCCGTCACGCCGAGGCGGGCGGGCGGCTCCATTGGATATCTGCGCCATCTGGGCCGTGCGCTGACCGGGAATGATCGCAGCTGGTATCTGGGGCCCTATCTGTCCGTCAACCGCCACATGGCGTCTGCCGCGGAAACCGCTATTCCCGAGCGCAACCGGTTTGCCGCCACCATGGCCTCCCTGTCGGTCCTCGCGGGGATGAACAACCGCGCGGTGATGCTCGATCCGGGAGACGGCGGCGCGTTTTCTGTCGGACTGGGCTATGCCGCCGGGGTGGGCGAAGACGGCCGTTCCGCCCGCTACGGGGCCCTCTCGGTCCGGGGTGGACGGACCGCCGCGCCGGCGCCGGGTCATCGCCTGGCTCTGTATGGCGGTGCCGAAGGGCGCATCGGTACGCCTCCCGCATCGAGTCTGGCCACCCTGTCGGCGCGTACGGCCCTGCGGGGCTTTGACCTCGACGAAACCTACGGTCAGGCGGCCATCTACGGTGTGGCGGAGTGGCGGCACACCATTGCGGGCAGCACCGGTGTGGCGTTTCCCCTGGGTACCGCGCTGGATCGGCTGCAGGGCGTGCTGTTCGCCGGCGCGGGCACCACATCGCCGCCGGGTGGTTTCGGCGGTCTGTTCCACGAAGACAACCTGTACGCAGAAGCGGGCTACGGCCTGCGGATTTTTTTACTGGCCCTGGGGGTGGCGCCCTACCTGCTGGCCGTGGATTTTGCCGCGCCGATCTACCCTCTTTCGCGATATCGGGAAGTCCGCAGGAGTGACGGCGTAATGGTCCGGGAGCGACGCGCACCGTTCCGCCTGGTGCTGGGCATCACCCAGACGTTCTGATTACTTTTTGCTCATCCTGTCGTGGCATGCGGGACACACGGGGCCGCCGGGACCGCCGCAGATGCTGCACAGGGCCCGGTTGGACGTGGTCGTCGTGCGGCGGGGCGGATGGGTCACCCGGGGAATTTCATCCAGATCCACGCCGGTTTTTCGACTGGTCACCCGGGCCCGCAGGGTGGAAAAATAGTCTTCCACCATGTCCGCTATCTGGGACAGCAGCGGCAGATACAGGATCAGGGTGACCGCCGCCAGGACGCCGGCGCTGATGCCGATGGTGATCAGCCACTGCGATACGATTTCGTTTAGGTTCACATACACCTTCCACGCGGCGAACCCGCCTACGGTGAGGGACAGCAGCAGGGCGATCTTTCTGTACATGAATGGAATGTAACGCCGACGGCGGCCCTGATCAATCGGCAAAACCCGTATCCTGATGCCTTCGCGGCGAAAGCGGTCTACGGCGTAACGGTGAAGCCCGCCTCAATCATGCCCGAACGCCCGGAGGGATTCACCACTGTCACGTTGTAGACGCCCGCGGCCAGGGCCGGTGTGGTGCAGGTGATGGTGAATCCGGACACGACGACCACATTCACGCATTCCTGGGCGTTGAACAGCACCCGGGCACCGTCGAGGAAGTTTTCGCCAGTGATGGTCACGTCCGTGTTCAGGGACGCTGCGCCCACTGCGGGGACGATGGTGGCCGGCACGGGTGACACGTCCGCTTCGTCGTAGGGCGTGAAGGCCCCGCGGGCGATGGAGCGGTTGCCGTACAGGTCAAAGGCGTGGATTTCGTAGCTGTATGTTGTTCCCGGCACCAGCGCGGGCCCGCCGTAGCTGAGGGACGAGGAGAAGGTGCGCGACGACGTCCACATCCGGTTGGCGGCATCGTCGTAAACGTTGATTTCAACGCCGGCCGTGATGGCATCTGCGCCGGTCCAGAAGAAGGTGATCGGGGGAAGAACTTCGCCCGAGGGCATGAGGTGGGTGGCAAAGGCGTCCATGACCGAGAGAAAACGGACGGTTTCCCGCGATGGACCATCGGCTGTCTCGATGTCTGCATCCACTGCCCAGGGCAGGGGCGCGCCGGCAGCGATGGCAGCGGGAACTTCGCCCTGCGTCACGGCCCACACGGATGACGACTGCTGTTCCATGACCACGGGGGCACCGGTTTCGGTAAACGCGAGGTCGAGAGATGTCACCATGCGTCCCGGATCCTGCAGTGTTCCTGTCACCCGGGTTCCTGTCTCGTCCGTTGCCAGGTGCAGCTGGAAGCCGAAGGGCCTGTCGTCGCCGCGGATGCGCCACACGTCGCCTTCTTTCTGCAGGTGGGTGAGCCAGTCACAACGTCCCCGATCCGACGAGTGACAGGCGAAAACCGTGCGGCAGATCGGCTCTGACGCGGTGTCGTCGGAGGAGGCCGCGCTGTCCGTATCGGCTTCGCAGTGCTCCACTTCCAGGCGGTACTCCACCTGCGCGGTGCCGGCGTCGCTGTCCACGGTCAGCGCCAGTCCGTACAGGTAGAACGCGTCGGCCCCTTCAGCCAGGTTGTCCAGCCAGAGGCGGAAGGACTCCCGATCCCGTCCCTGGTGCAGGTATCCGTCGCTCACCATTTCGAAGGCGGATGAGGGTGTGTTGCCCGATGCCCGGATCAGGAACTGGTCGATGGTGGCCACCACCAGCGCCTCGTCGGAAAACTCTTCGTCCGGGGGATCCCCCGGTCCGCAGGCGGCAATGAGCGCGGTCAGCAGGGGCCACAGCGGGAGGTGAAACGGTGGAACGCGGTGGGCGGACGGTTGCGGAGACATTATTCTTCCATAACCACGTATTTCCCGCGGGTGACCGGGTAGGCCGAGGTACCTTCCAGTTCCTGGGCAAAGCCCGCAAAGCGCATCATGCGGGGCACCAGCGAGAAGGTTCCCTTGAATTTCCCCTGGAACACCAGATCGGGCTCTGCGGACGCATGGCTGCGCTGGCGGAGCTTCGTCAGGTCTTCGTCCACGCCGGCACAGGACACCAGCATGACCAGCCGGGCATGGGTGTCGGGATAGATCTCTTCGGCAGCCGGATCCGCATTGGCATCCGGGAACGGATTTACCAGCTTCTGCCGGACCTCCAGCACCTGAATGCCCACGGTTCCCGCAGCCACGGCGGCCTTCTGGCGGATGTATTCCAGCGTGGGGGCCGGCAGCGCAACGGACGAAACCACTTCGATGTAGGCGGTCATCTCCGCGGGATCGAGGGCGGCCTTCTGGCCGGAAGAGGGCATCATCGCCAACTCCAGCTCCTTGAACACACCCGCCAGTTCATCCTTCAGCGCATCGGAGATCTGCTGGCCGAACCGCTCGAAGAGGGGGGTCAGCTTCCGGTCCATCTCCTCGAGGAGCGCCCCTTCCAGCTCCGCCGCGTCTTCCTTGCGATACTTGCGGATGGCGCTGGTGAGGGCTTCCGCCGCCTCCACACCGATGGATTTGCCCACGGGACCCAGGTGGGTCTCCAGCCGGGCCTGCAGGGTTTCGCTGAACTTTGCTGCGAGATCCTCTGTCCCGCTCTTGTCCTCGGCCCCGCTCACGTCGGCCTGCACCTTGGCCACGTGGGCGGCCAGGGCCTTTGTATCCAGCTTTGCGAAGGCCGCGTCGATGGCGTCTCCCAGAATGGACTGATCCGAGGCCCGGATTACTTCCGGTGTGCCCGGATCGGTTTGAACAATCACGCCGTCATGGGCGCAGGAGGCCGCAGCGACAGCGATGGCGAAAAAAAGGATGTTTGTGATTCTGTTGCGCATGGTGCCCTCCTGTTAAAACTCGTACTGATAGCTGAAGGCCACATTCCAGCGGTTGCCCAGCTGGAACTCCAGTCCCAGGGTGCCGCTGTGGGGAATGATGAAATACCAGCCGTAGTAGGCGCCGAGGGGCTGGATGGGCTTCACCCACAGATCGACGGTCCGGCTGGAACGGTTGCCGTTGTCAGTCACAAATCCGGTCAGATCGGTGTAGTCCGATGTGAATTGCCTTGTTACCACCCTCATGGATGCAGCGGAGAGGGTGGCGGCATAATAGAGGCCGAAGCTGTTGGCCACAAAGGAGCTGACGGGCCGCCATTCGAAGCCCAGGTGGGGCTGGATGTAAAAGAGGTGCATTTTCATGTCCGTCGTATCCTGTGTCACGATCAGAGACTGGTCACGGTTCGAATAGGTGATGTGTTCGTCGTATTCGAATCCCGACAGACCGAAGGTGGACAGGTAGGAGACCTGCAGCCCGAGTACGAAGGAGATGTGATCGGACAGGGCCGGTTCCCAGGAAATGCCTACAAAGGAGGCGAAGCCCGGGCTGGGAATCAGATCGAAGGTGTAGTCCGCGTAGGCGTTGTCCGTGTCTTCCAGGTTGATGTAGTAGGCGCCGATGCCCGCGGTGACTTCGAGTTTCTTCACCAGCTCCATGGACACGCCGAAAATGGCGCCCAGGGTGTACATTCGCTGCTTGCGCTCGACGTAGGTGGCATCTGAGGAATAGCCGGAGGACTGGCCGCCGGCCAGGGCTTCTTCAATGATTTTATTATCAAAAGTCATTGTATATGGAGTGAAGCCGAAATTCAGGGACGCGAAGATGCCGAGGCGTTCAAAGATTTTCGCATCCCGGGCCTCTCCCATGAGCGGTGAGTTCACCAGTGTCTGGGCGCCGGCGTTCAGCGCCGGGAGCAGCACCAGTGCAGCGAGAATGAACGACAGTTTCTTTTTCATCGCGATTTCTCCTTGGAGAGATGCAGCGCATCCCGCCCGTTACTTGTCGATGTAGTCGGCCGTATCGAAATCGAATCCGGTGTCCATGGGGGCCGTGTCCACTTCCCATTCCGTATCGGGCCAGTCGGTGTCAATTGCCCCGTCCGTATCGGGCCATTCCGTATCGATTACCCAGTCGGTGTCGACGAACCAGTCCGTGTCCCCGTCCACATCGGCATCCCCGTCCACATCGGCATCCACATCCATGTCGCTGTCCGCGTCCGTCCACCATTCTGTATCCATGTCGCCGTCCGTGTCGGACCACCAGTCGGTGTCGGCATCCCCGTCCATGTCGCTGTCCGCGTCCCCGAACCAGTCGTCGCCGGAATCACCCGGCGGTACATAGCGGGTGCCCCTGTCCGGATATTTGCGGACCCACTCGAATTCCGGCTCGTCGACTTCGCAGGATGGAATCTGGGATAGCAGCACGACCATTGCTATAAACAGAACAGCTTGTTTCATTGAATACCTCCCCTGCGGGGAACAACCATTTCGAAAATTGCGGGCACAATAGCACAGTTGCCGGTATCCCCCCAAGGCGAATTGTCGGCCGGCATTGACAGGGCGGAAGGTGGGGTGCCGGGGGTGGGGCTGTGAAATTTCGATGTCCCTTACAAAAAGCACGCGAATACAGCATAATCAGGCAATCAGAAACCGCGTGAGATCAGGAGAGCTTCGACGATGAAAGTAATTCAATTGACAGTCATGATGATTTCGCTGCTTTCGGCAGGCTCTTTTGTCTTCGCCGAAGAAACGCATGAGGACAGGGCCAAGTCGCTGTTTATCGAAGGACGGTCACTTTTCAACGAAGAAAAATATGAGGAAGCATCGTTGAAATTCAAGGAGGCCTACGCGATCCGGCCGAACTTCAAGCTGCTGTATAATATTGCCCAGAGTGAGGCGGCGGCCAAACGATACGGGCAGGCACTGGAAGTCTTTGAGCAGTATCTGGCCGATGCTGGTGATGAGCTTGCCGAAGAGAGAATCGACGAGGTCCGCGGCGAGATTGAACAGCTGAAAAGCATGGTGGGGTTCATTGATGTTGAGACACTGCGCGGCTCGCAGATTCTGATTGATGGCGAACATCGGGGAACAGCGCCTGTACACGGTGGGATTCCGGTCGTCGCGGGGAAGCTTCACACGGTGGAGGTTGTCGCCAATGGGGAAACCATTCCACCGGAGCAGGTAAAGATCACCAGTGGAATGACCGTCGTTGTGAAGATGATGCCGGCAGCGGACGGAACGGAGGCGATCCGGCAGCAGCCCGGAGATGTCACTTCCAGGCCGCGTCGGATGATGATTGCCGGGTGGGTACTCTCCGGCACCGGTGTACTCTGTCTCGGTGTCGGCGCGGTGACGGGAGGTCTGGTGCTCCGTCTCGAAAAAGATTTGAACCCTCAATGCCCGGATGGTGCGTGCGGCCCGGAACTGCGGGACGACCTCGACAAGCAGCGACATCTGGCCGTGACTTCTACGGTCATGTTCGCCGTTGGTGCGGCGGCGGCGGCGACGGGTGTAGTGCTGTTGATTGTCGGAAAAAAGAAATCAGAACGACTTGCGATAACGCCCGTGATCGGCGCCGAATCTGTCGGTGTCGTCGCAGGGGTGAATTTTTAGGAGTGATCAATGAAATTGAAAATCAGCGTCTCTTTGTATGTCTGGGTTCTCTTCCTGTGCCTCGGCGGTTGTACGCTGTTCATCGAGGACAAACATGTCGTAGAGGATACCGGCTCAGACAGTGGGACCGGCGACTCAGATGACTCATCGGACGCAGACAGTGACGCGGACAGCGACACGCCGTCCGATACGCAGGTCGATACAGAGACCACCGGCGATTCCGAATCCGACAGCGAAACCGGATCAGATTCAGAGACGGGATGTGACTATGCCATCGAACTGACGGCCGAGGCAGGGAACGGGACGACGCATCTGGAATGGAGTGTTTTTCCGGGGGCTTCCACCTATCACATTCTGCGCGCGGACAGTCCGGGGGAGGCGCTCGTTTCCATCGGCGCAACTGCGGGCACGACCTTTGATGAATATCTGTCCATCGAAAACGGCACGGCCTATTCGTACCAGATTGTTGCGGATGCGGATGTCGCACAATGCGAGAATGCATCAGACATCGCCGTGGTGGTTCCCTGCGCACCGCCCGATGTGGAAATTTCGTTTTTTGGTAACACGGTGACGCTGTCATGGGAGAGCACCGGTGCGTCGCTGTACACAGTCTACTCGGGCAGCGACAGTGGAAGTCTGATCAACAGCGGAACGACCGCTTTTTTACAGTACAATATTGCGGGCATTCCATCCGGAGAATCCGTGTATGCGCGGGTGTCTTCCAACAATGCAACGTGCGAGGACGGAGTTTCCTCATTGGTTTCGACCACGCCGGATGGTTGCATCACGTTCCCTGAAACTCCGCAACTGACCGTTACACCCGATTCCATGTTGAACGCGCTCAACTGGCCCGCGTCGTCGGGCGGGAATGGCGCAATCACCTACTACCTTCAGGCCTCAGAAACCGCAGGAGGACCGTACGAAGCAATGGGGGCTACACTCGAAACTTCTGCTGTTCACGACCAGCTGATCAACGATACCACATATTATTACACCGTTCAGGCGGTCGATGAAGACGGCTGCGCGTCTGCCGCTTCAGAAGAGGCTTTTGCGACACCGACGGATGCGGCATGCCGGATCACGTTCTGTGAGGATTTTTCCGACAACACGTACTCCGGTATCACTTCAGACTGGTATGAAGGGGATGGGGAAATCTGCACCACCGGTACCAGTACGTTCGCCAGCCTGAGCAAAGCGTATGTCAGTGGTAACGAAAACGACATGACCGTTGAGGCCGTAGTCGATGTCACATATTGTCCTCTCGCGACGCAGAGCTATGGTGCCGGCGTTGCCGCGCGTTCCGGAGATGGTCCCAATGCTTCCGGATACCGGCTGACCGTTGATTGTGATGACATGCTTCGGCTGCGCAGTGGCAGCACGGTTATTTCCGGTTGTGAGTCGCCGATTGCCACGGGGGCGACCACGGCCGACTACCGATTGAAACTATCGGTGGAGGGAACCACATTGAAGGGCTATCTGGACGATATGGATACCCCGGTATTCGAATGCAACGATACCGGTTTCTCCAGCGGCGGCGCCGGATTGGTGGTGATGCAGGAAACGCGCATGTGTGCCGATAACCTGCGCATCTCTGTTCTGTAACAGCGCATTTCCCGCCAGTCGCCTCTCCCGTTTTTGCCCAATGATTTCCGCTTTCACGGATGGGGTGCCCGGGGTGGGAATGGCGGTGATTTTTATTCCGTTCAGTCGGGAAAAGGAGCGTTGTCATGACTATCCGGTTGTTTCTGGTTCTGTCTGTCATTCTGATATTGTCCGCCTGCGGCAAGGCGGGCAACAACAATGGTGGCGACACGGACGCGGACAGCGACACGGATACCGGCATAGACGCGGACACCGACACAGACGCGGATACCGACACAGACAATGACGCCGATGGGGACAGCGATACGGATGGGGACAACGACACGGACACCGTCTTCGACAGCGACACCGACACGGGCATTCCGGAAATCTGTACGTCGCCGTTCGGAATGAATGCAGCTGATTCCACAGCACAGCTCGACCGGGTCCAGGCCGATCACTTCGTCTGGCACCGCACCGGCTCCATGTGGACCGATATCGAATGGAACCGCGGGCAGTTCGACTTCAGTCGCGAAGTCATCAAAGTGACGGAACATCGCGCGCGTGGGCTGCAGATTCTCAATCAGATTGTCGTATCCGCCCCATGGTCCTGTGGTCGCTGCTTCACGGATGACACTGTGCACTGCACGGACTGCAGCTGGTGGGAGGTCCCGGCGCCGGCGTCCGACCCGCGCACGAGCCATGTCTACCATTTCGTCTACGCACTGGTGACCAACCTTCAGACCCGGTTTTCCGATTTCAAGGTCAGAGCTTTTTCGGGCTACAACGAAATTGATCAGACCTGGGATCTGGCGGGGCGGGAACGGTCCTTCTATGCCGATTATGTCGACGGCTACATGCAACCGCTTTATCTCGCCGTTCACGACGCCTGTCGCGATACGGGGGTGGCCGGCTGCGTGGTGCTCGGCCCCACGCTGTCGACCATGGATTTCGAAGCCCACGCCGGCGAAAGCCATCAGGCCCTTTTCGAACTGGGTGCTTTCGAGTGGATTGATATTTATGATTATCACCCGTATCAGGGCTGGTGGGCCTGCAATCCGACGGCACTGCTCGACGAGGTGGACCGTGAGCGGGACTGGCTGCTGGAGCGCGGCATCGACCGGCCCATGTGGTTCAGCGAAATCGGTATCTCTGTCTGTCAGGATTGTGCCGGTCAGGGCGATGTGGAAAATTCCCGTATCGCGTATCTGACGACGGCCATGAATCTGGTAAAGACACGGTCATGGGTGCAAAAGGTGTTCATTTATAATCTGGTCGACCGGGCGGGCGGTTGCGAAGTTGCCGACAACGGATGGGGACTCTACGACGAGGATCTGAACCCGCGACCGGCGCGGGACGCGGTCTCTCTTCTGGCGCAGGATTGGAGCTGCCCGGCGCCGTGATCCAGCGTTTTCACGGGATCCGTCCGAGTGCCACCGCCGTGCCGCTACACTTCGTGATGGAGATGATTAGTTTGTCGTGTCCCAGCCAGGCGCAGTCCATCCTCAATTCATCGCCTTCAGGCGGTCGGACGGCAGATCCTGTCCGCCGTCATCCGCTTCCCGTACGTCTCCATCAGCGCCCTTTACAAGGCTGAAGGAACTTCCTACACTCGGCCCACGAATGGACACGGACTACGCCAATCAGGTCATCGACGGACGTTACCGCATTGAGCGGTTGCTGGGCAAGGGCGGCATGGGCGCCGTTTACCGCGCGCGCCACAGTGTGCTCGGCCGTCCGGTGGCGGTGAAGTTCCTGCACGTGGAGTACGCGGGCGACGAGGAAATCGTGAAGCGCTTCTACCGGGAGGCGCAGGCCGCCGCGTCCATCGGCCATCCCAACATTATTGAAGTGATGGATGTGGGCGTGTCCCCCGGGCAGGAACCCTATCTCGTGATGGAATACCTGGAAGGGGAGAGCCTCGCCAGCCTGCTGCAGCGACGGGCGCCCATCGATCTGGCCCTGGCCTGCGGCATTCTAGAGCCGGCCCTGTCCGCCCTGCACGCGGCCCACGAAAAGGGCATCGTCCACCGGGACCTGAAACCCGACAACATTTTCATTGCACAAAAAGGGGACGGCCCGCCCCTGGTCAAGCTCATCGATTTCGGTATCTCCAAATTCACCGCCGCCGCCGATCAGTCACAGTTGACCCGGACCGGTTCCCTGCTGGGAACCCCGGCGTACATGTCGCCGGAACAGGCGAGGGGCGATCGGGGCGTGGATGCCCGCTCGGACATCTATTCCATGGGCGTGATTCTCTATGAAATGCTGACCGGGCGCCTGCCATTCCGGGGCGAGAACTACAACCAGCTCCTCGTCCGCATCCTGACGGAGGCCCCCGTGCCGCCGCGGGAGTCCTTCAACGATTTTCCCGGGGAGGCGGAGTCCATTGTGATGGACGCCCTGGCGCGGGAGCCCGGCGAACGCATTCCGTCGGCGCCCGCCCTGCTGGAGCGCCTGTCGCGGACCTCCGGCTGGAGCAACCGGCAGGGGGCCATGGAACGGTTGTTCCGCGGCGTGTCTGCCACCACATTCGCCGGGGGCGATCTGGGTGTCGCCCTGAAGGAGCCGGGCGATTCCCGGGTGGCGTCGAAGGTGCTGTCCGAGCTGTCGGGCGCCGGTGCGGCGATGACACCGGGTGCGGCCGGTCCGGTGACGGAAACCCCGGGCGCCTGGGCCATGACACGGCACGAGAAGAAACGCCGCCGCGCGCCGGTCATCATTTCCATGGCGATTGCTGCCGCGGTGACCGCAGCAGTGGTGCTGTGGATGCGCCGGGAGCCTGCGGAAAATCCTGTGCCGCCGACGCCCGCCGCGGATATCGTTCCGACGGTCCCGGTGAGCACCCCGTCTGTGGCACCGGCGGCGGAACCGGATCCCGGTGTGCAGATCCGCGTGACGGGCATTCCGGATGGGGCGGTCATCCTGTGGAACGGCGCGCCGGTTCCCGAAAATCCCTTCCGCGTGGACACCCGGAACACCGTCTCCACGCTGCAGGTGACCGCACCGGGGTTTGCGCCGTTTGCCGCCTCGGTGATTCCCGCCGGCGATCGGACCATCGAAGCCACCCTGTCACCGCTGCCCGCCCGAACCTCGAAAAAAGGTTCCACTGCAACGGCGGCAAAGGAGAACGCGACCGCACCCGCTGCCGGCGAATCCACGCGCCAAAAGGCATCTGCGGAGAAATTCAAGGATGGCGGACGGGGAACGAAGTTCGGAAAGACATTCGAATGAACCACCGGATCTGTTCAGCGATGATCGCCATTGGATGCCTCGGCGCCTTTTCCATGCTGTGGTCCGCGCCGGCCGCTGCCGACGACAGGGACGACGCGAAGCGGCATTTCGATGCGGGGCTGGCCCTGCTGGAGGCCGAGGACTGGTCCGGTGCGGCCGTGGAGTTTGAAACCTCGGTCCGGCTGTATCCCACAAAAAACGGCTGGTTCAACCTGGCCAACTGCCACCGGGCGATGCACCGGTGGGGCGATGCCCTCTTTGCCGTGGACGTGCTGGAAAAGGAATTCGCCGGTCAGCTGGACGACGAGTGGAAGGCAACCATCGCCGATTTCCGCGATTCGGTGGAAGGACTGGTCGCATGGTTGACCGTGGAAGCGGATGCCGATGGCGTGCGGGTCTCCTTGAACGGCGGCGCTCCTTTGCCTGTGAACGCGGCGGTGCCGTTTGTCCTGGGCCCGGGCACCCACGTGGTGGAAGTTTCCTGCGATGATTGCGAAACCCGGCGACGGAGCGTGCGACTCACGGCCGGGGCCCGGCACACGGAGCATTTTGAGATGGAAAAAAAGGCGCCGCCGCCCTTACCCGGCGGCACACTGCCCGGAAGCGCCCTGCCTGGCGGCACACCCGCTCCTGTGGCGGAAGAGCCCGCTCCGGAGTCTCCGTCGACGGTTCAACCGGCGCCGCCGTCGGCAGATGGATCGCGGGAAGACGGCGGAACCCAGAGCCCCCGTCCCCGGCGCAATGCCGGTATCGCGCTGGTGGTGGTCGGGACGGCAGCTGCCTGTGCAGCCGGTACGCTGTTTGTGCTGGCGGGTGTGAAGAATCAGGATCTGGCGGCAGCGGAAAACGATCTCGATAGCGCAGAGGCGTCGCTGGAATCCAACCCCTCCTCTCCCATTCTGCAGGATCGGGTGGTCGCGGCGAAGGACAATGTGGACGAGCTGGAAAGCCGGAAAACGGCACTCCTCGGCGCGGGTATTGCCGTCGGTATCACGGCTGTAGCGCTGGTCGTCACCGGAGCGGTGCTCATTGCCGGCGACAAGCGGCGCCACAACCGCGGGCGCGTAGTGCGCATCTTGCCGGCCCTTTCCGGAATGACAGTGACATTCTGATGGCCGCAGGACGCAGTGACGATATTCGCCGGTTGGCGAGCCGCTGCATTCTGCAGGGCTTCGACGGGATGGTTCCGCCGCCGGAGTTGATCCGGGAGGCCCGGGCCGGTGCCCTGGGCGGTGTGGTGATTTTCCGGCGCAACGTGGACACCCCGGCGCAAGTCCACGATCTGCTGCGCGAACTGGTGAGCCAGTCACCGCCGGATGCGGTGCCTCTCTGTGCCGTCGATCAGGAAGGAGGCCGGGTGGTGCGCATCCGTGAACCCCTGACGGTCCTGCCGCCGGCTGCGGCGCTGGGTGCGCTGGACGATCCGGAGTTCACCCGTTGCGCCGGGCACCTTGTCGGACTGGAGCTGCGTGCCCTCGGCTTCACGGTGAATTTCGCGCCCGTACTCGATGTAAACACGAACCCCGCATCGCCGGTCATCGGCGATCGCGCCTTCGGCCCGACGGCGGCGCAGGTCGTTCGCCACGGGCTGGCGTTTGCCCGGGGATTGCGGGCGGGCGGTGTGTTTCCCTGCGCCAAGCATTTTCCAGGACACGGGGATGCAGCAGTCGACAGCCATCTGGGGCTTCCGATTGTGTCCCACGATGAAGGTCGCCTGCGGGAGGTGGAGCTGGAGCCGTTTGCCGCCTGGGCGCGGACCGCCCTGGGGCCGGTGATGAGCGCCCACGTGGTGTATCCGGCCCTCGACCCGGCAACGCCCGCCACCGCCAGCCGGCGGATCCTGACGGGCCTGCTGCGGGAGCAACTGCATTTTAACGGCGTCATTTTTACCGATGATCTGGAGATGGGCGCCATTGTCGGTCTGGGCGGGGCAGCGGCATTTGCCGTGGATATTCTGCGGGCCGGCGCGGACGGACTGCTGGTGTGCCGGAGCCTGGCGCTGCGGGACGAAATTATTGCTCGACTGGTTGACGAAGCGGTGCGCAACGGCGACTTTGCCATGAAGCTGGCGCGGGCAGCGGTCCGGCTGGCGCCCCTCGCCCACCCGCCGGGTCCGTCGGTTCCCTTTTCCTTCGTCGGCAGCGACGAACACGCACAACTGGCACAATCCGTGCGCGCCCGCTGCCTGCCCGGAGGGTCCCCGTGACGGTGCACGGCAACCTGACCGGACTGAAGGCGAATCAGCTTGCGGCCCTTTCCCGGATGGAAGCCCGTCGCGTGCCTCCGTCCCGCATCATCACCCCGGAGTTTGCGGCGGTTCTGTGCATGTTGTCGCGGGAGATCGGGCGGCAGATCGGCGTTTTCATCGACCGGCGCGGACAGGTGACGGATGTGGCCGTGGGCGATTTCGACCGGATCATGCTGCCGGATTTCGGCCGCGTACGGGGCGGGGAAGGGCGGTTCCGGGGACTGCGGTTCATTCACACCCACCTGCGCCAGGAGCCCTTGTCCCGGGAAGACATGACGGACCTGACCAAGTTGCGGCTCGACATGATCGCCGCCCTGGGCGTGTCGCCGGAGGGCGTGCCTGGGTCCGTCTATCTCGCCCACCTGCTGCCGCCGTCGGCAACCGGCGCCCTGCACCGGGTGCTGGGTCCGCTCAATCCGGGGGCGCTGCCCGACGATTTCATTTTGCTCATCGAGTCGCTGGAAGCGGAATTTGCAAAACAGGTCAGCGGGCGGAAGGTGACCCGGGAGAACCGGGCGATCCTCATCCATGTGGCCACGAATCGTCAGCGCCTCCCCGAAGCCCGGCGCTCCCTCGACGAGCTGGCGGAGCTGGCCCGTTCGGCGGGTCTCGACGTGGCCGACCGGATTCTTCAGGTGCGCGACAGGCCGGATCGGCGCTTCGTGCTGGGAGAGGGAAAGCTGGAGGACGTGGTGGTGCGCGCCATGCAGGAAGATGCGGAGCTGCTCATCATGGACTGCAACCTGTCCGGTAACCAGGCCCGGGCCATAGCGGACAAGACGGAGTTGAAGGTCATCGATCGGACGCAGCTCATCCTGGAAATCTTTGCCCAGCGGGCCACCTCTGCAGACGGCCGCCTGAAGGTGGAGCTGGCCCAGCTCAAATATCTGATTCCGCGCCTCGGCGCGAAGGACGATTCCCTGTCCCGACTGACCGGCGGTATCGGCGGACGCAAAGGGCCCGGCGAAACGAAGATGGAAATCGGACGACGGCGGGCGAAGGAGCGCGTCGGACGCCTGCAGGCCCGGCTGGCGCAACTGGCGAAAGGGCGCGCCCAGCGACGGGTCCGGCGACAGAAGAGCGAGCTGCCCATCGTGTCCATCGTCGGCTACACGAATGCGGGAAAGTCCACCCTGCTCAATGCGCTCACGCGTTCCGACGTACCGGTGGAGGATCGCCTGTTCGCTACGCTGGAAACCGCCAGCCGGCGGCTCCGGTTTCCCAGGGATCGGGAGATCATCGTCACGGACACGGTGGGGTTCATCCGCGATCTGCCGCCGGATCTGGTGGATGCGTTCAAGGCAACCCTCGAAGAGCTGCAGGACGCGACACTGCTGCTCCACGTGGTCGACATCGGCGATCCGGCCCATCGGGAACACATCGTCGCAGTGGAAAAAATCCTGGCGGAGCTGGCCCTGTCACACATTCCGCGATTGTTCGTATTCAACAAGGCCGATCTGGTGGAAGAAGGGGAGGTCCTGCCGTTTGTAGAGGCGGAAGGGGGCGTCCTCATCAGCGCCCGCAACCGCCAGTCTCTCCACCCGCTGCTGTCGCGGATTGAGCAGCACATCTGGCACCGCGCAAAGGATTGACGGCCCGGCGTTCATGCAGCGGGGATGGTGATGACGAAGCGGGCGCCGCCGCAGTGCTCCCGATCAAGGGAAATTCCGGCGCCGGCCCGTTCGCACACGCTCTGGCAGATGGCCAGACCGAGTCCTGTGCCGCTGCCGTCCTTCCGATCGGTGAAGAACGGGTCGAAGATGTGGTCCGCCTGTTGGGGTGCGATGCCCGGACCGCTGTCGGTGACGGACAGGCGGACGGCGTTTCTCTCCACTGCGGCGGACGGATGCCGCCAACCGGAAATGCACCCGGCGGTGACTTCAATGCGGCCCGCTCCGTCGATGGCTTTGGCGGCATTCAAAAACAGGTTCATGAGTACGCTGCCCAGGGCATCGTCGGACATGGCGACGTCCGGCAGGTTCGCCGGCGCATCCAGTGAAAAGTTGATGTGCGCAAAGGGTTTCTGGGTGCGGGCCAGTCGCTGCACGTGGTCAAATACTTCGATGACGGCGCATCGGGACGCCGCGCCGGATGACAGCTTGTCGGGTCGGGCATAGGCGAGCAGATCGGCGATGGTGCGATCGATCCGTTGGACTTCCTTTCGCATTAATCCGCGGTAGCGCGCGGCGGCATCCGGATCGGTTTCGCCGTCGAGGACGTCGAGCAGTCCCAGCACACCGGCGATGGGATTGCCGATTTCGTGGGCCACCCCGGACGCGAGGGTTCCAACGGATGCGAGTTTGGCTGCCCGGATGAGTTCGTCCCGGGTGGTGCGGAGTTCCCGGGCGGACGATTCCAGGGCCGCGAGCTGGGTTTCCAGTGCGGTGCGCTGGGTGCGGATGGTGTCCACCATGCGGTTGAAACTGCGGGCGAGTTCGATGAATTCCGTTGCGCCTTCCACGGGAACCTTCGTGGTCAGGCTTCCGGCGCTGACGTCTTCGAGGGCGCGGGTCATGCGTTGCAGAGGGGCGACGGCAACCCGGTGTATGGCCCAGAAGGACACGATAAGTGCCAGGGCGGCGCCGGTAATCAGGTACAGCAGGACGGAGCGGCGTACCTTCCGGACCGCGTTGGAGTCTCCGGGTCTGTCCGGTGTTTCCGGTGGTTCGTCGACGCCGGCGATGGACACGCGAACGATGGATGAGACTGTGAGTTCGGTGAGAACGATGAACGCGGAGAAAACGATCCCCAGCGCGAAGGCAAGCCGGACGCCGATGCCGATGCCGGGACGGTTCATCATGACGGTCAGTGTCTGCCTAAACCATTGGCGATTTCAAATGGTTTGTGACGGGGAACCAACAAGGTCAGATACGAGGGACTGTTTTTAGTGAAACTGTAATAACAAACGCATTGCAAAATATTGAGCCAGGCATACTATTTCCGCTCTAATATGATTCATTATGGTTTCAGCGATTCGTTCAAAGTACGCGACGGCAAACAGTATCCGCGAAGATCAATCGATTGGAGCGGAGAGAACCCCTTTTTAAGGAGTATACACATGGCAGTCCACACTCTCAGAAAATGTTTCCTGGCATTGAGTCTCATTCTCAGTGCAGCGCTGCTCGCATCCTGCGGCGGCGAAGGTGGCGGCGGCAGCGACGATTCGGATTCAACGAGCGATTCGTCGTCTGCGGACACCGACACGGATACCGACACGGACACCGACACGGACACCGACACGGATACCGACACGGATACCGACACGGACACCGACACGGATACCGACACGGACACCGATACGGACACCGACACGGACACCGACACGGACACCGACACGGACACCGACACGGACACCGACACGGACACCGACACGGGAACGGATTCGGAGAGCGATTCGGATTCGGGGACGGAACTGCTCTGTGAGGACGGAGATGAGGACACTTACGGCACGAACTGCGTTGCCGGGCCGGACTGCGACGACGAGAACAGCGGCGTGTGGCAGGAACTGACCGGCTATCTCGATGAGGACGGGGACGGCTGGGGTGCCGGCGAGCCTGTCGTCGTCTGTTCCGGCGCGGCACTGCCCGATACACACGCGGTGGACGGCGGCGATTGCGACGATATTGATATGACAGTGAACCCGGGTGCGGGCGAGATTCCCGGAAACATCGTCGATGAAAACTGCAACCTGGCCATTGGCTGCTATCTGGATGCGGACGGGGACAACTACGGCGTGGCAACCTGGGAAGACGTGGTGGATCCGGCGCTGAACTGCTTTGACGTGGCTGGCGCTGCAGACAATTCGGACGACTGTAACGATGAGGACGATTCGGTTTATCCGGGTGCGTTTGAAGTCATCGGTGACGGGGTTGATCACGACTGCGACACGCTGGTGGCCTGTTATACGGATGCGGACAACGACGGCATCGGATCATCCGGAATCGAGGAAGTTGTCGAAGTCGCCACCGGTTGTGTGGCCGCGGACAATTATGCCGATGTGACCGGCGACTGCGATGACGACAACAGCAGCGCGTGGCAGATTGACCTGTATTATCAGGACGGCGACGGCGATGGATACGGCACGGGCACTCTGGACGAGGTCTGCGCCGGTGACAGCGCCCCGGCCGGCTGGTCCACGGATGGAACGGACTGCAATGACGCGGATGCACTGGTGTGGACGTTCGGTCTGTTCGGCTGGCAGGATATGGACAACGACGGCTTCGGCGCCGGCAGCCCCTCTTCGGTCTGCTCCAACGGAACCGACCTTCCTGCCGGTTGGGCGGATAACGACGACGACTGCGCGCCCTCGGATGCCCTGCTGCACACGAATATGTCCCTGTACCTCGACAATGACGGCGACGGGTTCGGCGCCGGCGGTCTGGTGTCCGTCTGCACGGACGGTGTAACGGCCCCGGCCGGATACTCCGATGTGAGCAGCGACTGTAATGATAGTGACAATTCTATTCACTACCTGATTACGAATGTTTACGTGGACAGCGACAATGATGGCCACGGGCTGGTGGGGACGGGACAGAACGTCTGCGCGCCGGATGCGACGGTGCCGGCCGGTTACAGCACCAACGGCGGCGGCGACTGCGCCGACAATGACAATGCTATCTGGCAGAACACCAGCGCCTATCGCGACAACGACGAAGACAGCTTCGGCACGGGCGCGGCGATGCTGGTCTGTGTCGGCGACGACACGGAAGTCCTGCCGCCGCTCTATGCGGACAACAATCAGGACTGTAACGATGCGGATCCGGCCGTGAATCCCGATGCGACGGAAGTCCCCTGCAACAGCATCAACGAGGACTGCGATGCCGGTACACTGGACAACCTGGATTCGGATTTCGACGGATATGGATGCCTGGTGGACTGCAATGACGCGGATGCGTCCGTGAATCCGGGCCGTACGGAAGTCCTTTGTAACGGTGCGGACGACGACTGCAATGCGGCGACGCTGGATGATCAGAACGATTTTGACAGCGACGGATACACCTGCGGCGAGGGCGACTGCAACGACGCCAATGTTGCGGTCAACCCGGGTGCCATGGAGATCACCTGCGACGGAATTGACAACAACTGCAACGGCAATGCGGACGAGGGCGTTGGCACGGATGAGGACAACGACGGTTGGCTGGTCTGTGCCGGCGACTGCGACGACGCGGATCCGAATGAGAATCCCGAAGTCATGTGGTATCCGGACCGGGACGGCGACGGTTATGGCGATGCCGGCCACGCGGGAAATCTCTGCCAGCCACTGGCCGGTTCTGACTGGGAATTTGATGCGGTGCCTTCCCACTTTGTGGGCGCCACGCCGGATGCCCTGGTGGTGAATCCGAACGCGCACACGGACTGCGACGATACAAATGCCGCCATCAACCGGGGCGCGACGGAAATCGTTGCCAACGGGACAGACGAAAACTGCAACGGCTACATCGGCTGCTATGTGGACGGCGACGGCGATACCTATGGTTCTTCCTCGACGGATGACGCAACGGTGGTTGATGGAGGCAGCTGCGCCGCGTGGGTGGGCTTTGCCGACAACGCCCTTGACTGCGATGACACCAACGGTGCCTGGTACCCGGGCGTGACCTGGTATGCCGACGCGGACAATGACGGCTTCGGCAATCCGGCGGTATCGGAAGACTGCCGCCCGACGGTCAATGCGGTGCTCGACAATACGGATTGCGACGATGCAGATGCTCAGGAATATCCGGGCGTCATCTGGTATGCCGATGCGGACGGCGACGGTTATGGCAATCCGGCCATCACCAGCGCGTGCCAGAGAGGTTCCGCCGGTGATGAGCTGAATGGCCTCGACTGCAACGATGCAACGGCGACCATCAATCCGGGCATGGCGGAAGTGTCCGGCAATGATGTGGACGAGAACTGCAGCGGCGGCATCGCCTGCTACTTTGACAACGACGGCGATGGCTTCGGTGCCAGTGTGACCCCGGATAATGTCATTGTCGCTTCCGGCGGAATGGCCCCGGTCGATTCCTGTGCCAC
Organism: Deltaproteobacteria bacterium; assembly: GCA_029565915.1. GTDB lineage: Bacteria > Myxococcota_A > Polyangia > JAAYKL01 > JAAYKL01 > JAKQNG01. The sequence goes on along the minus strand of JAKQNG010000046.1, from coordinate 5,454 downwards.
CAGTGGCGCCTACGAAGATGACGCGGACGACTGCAACGATGAAAATGCGAACATTCATCCCGGTGCTGCGAACATACTTGAGATCGTTGCCAACGGCATCGACGAGAACTGTGACGGCGTGGATGCCTGTTATCAGGACAGCGATAATGACAACCACGGCGTATCTGCGGTGGTGTGGGTCTCCTCCGTTGTCATCGCCGAAGGCGACAGTTGTGCGGATGATAACAACAACCTGTCCGCGGTTTCCACGGACTGCAACGACACCGAAGAAACCGAATGGGTGGATGTCTATTTCTACCGCGATGAGGATCTGGACGGCCAGGGCCGCATGCAGATCGGCGGCGGTTCGCCCTTCCTGTACTGCACCAACGACGACCACGATGCGCCGGCGGTGGGCTGGGTGGACAACAACACCGACTGCCTCGACACCGACGCGACGGTGCTGGCCGGCGGAACGGAAATTTCCGGCGATACGCTGGATCAGGACTGCAACAATCTGGTTGCCTGCTATCTGGATGCGGATAATGACGACTTCGGTTCATTGACGGTCGTAGAAGATGTGACCGCTGCCAACGGTATCGGCGATTGCATGGCGGTGGTGAATCGCTCAGTGAATGATGACGACTGCGATGACGCGGACCCGATGGATAATCCGGACAACGTCTGGTACACGGACGCGGATCTGGATGGGTACGGCGTGATGGATTCCGGCGTCTGCGATCGCACGGGTGACACCGCCCTGTTTACGCAGAATGATGCGGCCTGGGACTGCAATGACAGCCGCGCCGAGACCAATCCGGGCGTTGCCGTCGACACGGTCGGCGATGTAAATGACGACAACTGCAACGGCTTGATCAACTGCTACGAAGATGTGGACAATGATAATTACGGCGTGGCAGCGACTGCTGAAGACGTGAGCGCCCTGAACGGCATCGGCGACTGCGTGGCCGCGGACGGTCGCGCGAACAATGACGATGACTGCGACGATGCGGACCCGATGGATAACCCCGCGCACACCTGGTACACAGATACAGACCGGGATGGCTATGGGCTTGTCGGGACCGATGTATGTGACCGCACCGGGGACACAACCCTTTACACGGAGAATACGTCTGCCTGGGACTGTGATGACAGCCGGGCCGAAAGCAATCCGGGTGCAACGGAGGTTGTCGCCAACGATTACGATGATGACTGCAACGGTTTCATCGCTTGTTATACGGACGGTGACAACGACAGTTACGGCATGGGAGTGAACGAGAATCTGGCCGCTGTCAATGCCATGGGAGACTGTGTGGCGGCTGCCAACCAGTCGGACAACAACGACGACTGCGATGACGCGGACGCGATGGATAACCCCGGCAACACCTGGTACACGGATGCGGACGAGGACGGTTACGGCGTGATGGGTTCCGATGTTTGTGACCGCACAGGCAACACGGATCTGTACACGCTGAACAATCCCGGAAGCGGATGGGCCTGGGACTGCAACGACAGCCGCGCCGAGACCAATCCGGGTATGGCCACTGATGTGGTTGGCGACGACCACGACGATGACTGCGACGGCTTAATCGCCTGCTACATCGATGTGGACAATGATGAGTTCGGTGACGTGACAGTTGTTGAAGATGTGCCGGCAATCAGCGGTCTGGCGTCCTGCGTCGCTACGGTGAATCGATCTGCTGTGAACACCGATTGTGACGATGAGGATCCCATGGATAATCCGAATCACACCTGGTACACGGATGCGGATTCGGACGGCTACGGCGTGGAGGGATCCGGGGTGTGTGACCGCACGGGTACTTACTACACGGAGAATTCCTCTGCCTGGGACTGCGATGACGACCGGGCACTGAGTAATCCGGGCGTAGTGGGTGACGTGGTCGCCGACGATTACGACGACAACTGCAATGGTTTCATTGCCTGCTACCTGGATGCAGACAACGATAACCACGGCGTGGATACCATCATGGAAGACGTCGTTGCGGTGGGTGGTGAGGCCTCCTGCGATCTGGCGGCGAACCGCTCATCCGTGAATACCGATTGCCGTGACGATGCGGCGACCGTGTGGGAAGAGATGTTGCTGTACCACGACAGGGACGGAGACACTTACGGTCTGGAAACCCAGTGGCTCTGCACGGACGGCACGGTGCCCTTCGGCTTCGTGACCAACCAGCTGGACTGCAATGACAACGTCACCAACGGAGCGCTCATGGCTCCTGCCAACGCCGAAGTGGCCGGCAATGACATGGACGAGAACTGCAGTGGCTACATTGCCTGCTTCGTCGACAGTGACGAAGACGGATTCGGTGCCGGCGAGTCTTCGGACGATGCGCTTCCTGCGGCGGACGGAATGGCCCCGGCGGGTTCATGCGCGGCAGCGGTTGCGCTGGAAGACGACAACACGGACTGCGACGACGCGGATGCGCAGGAGTTCCCGGGCCAGCTCTGGTATCTGGATGCGGATATGGACGGTCAGGGCGATGAAGACGACGATGCATACGGCTGCCAGCGCGATCCGATGCAGGGCAATCAGGTGCCGAACAACAATTCGGACTGCAACGACGGCGATGTCCAGACCCATGTGGGCGCAATGGACTTCGCCGGAGACATTATTGATCAGGACTGCAGCGGCACCATCAACTGCTTTGAAGATTTCGATAACGACGATTACGGTTCCACGGTAGTGGTGGAAGGCCCCGCCGCGGCAAACGGCATGGGTTCTGCGGTCTGCGACGACATGGCCAGCCGGTCGAGCAACGATGACGATTGCGATGACGCGGATGCGAACGAGTTCCCGGGTCAGGAGTGGTATGCGGACGTTGACGGCGACATGTACGGCAACCTGCTCAACCCGGCGACCGCCTGCGAACAGCCGGTCGGTTATCTGCTCGACACGACAGACTGCAACGACGGCCGCGCGCAAACGAATCCGGGCATGGCAGAAGTCGTTGCGGATATCCACGACGACAACTGCAACGGCTTTGTGGCCTGTTATGTGGATGCGGACAACGATGAAGTCGGCGTCAGCAGCACGGTGGAAGACGTGGCGGCTGCGGCCGGCATCGGCGACTGCGTGGCAGCGACCAACCGCTCCGAAGTCAACACGGACTGCAACGACAGCCAGGCGCTGGCATGGCAGATCCTGTCGGGTTACCGGGATGGCGACAACGACCTGTTCGCCGCCGGCGGCCTCGAAGACGTGTGTTCGGGCGACGTCCTGAAGGGCGGCTACCTGGCCGATCTCAGCAACGGCGTGGACTGCAACGATGCGAACGACGATGTGTTCCCCGGCGCTGTGGAAATTCCCGACGACGGCGTGGACAACGACTGTGAAAATGGCGATTTCAACATCAACAATACCACAGTCATCTATGTGGACGGCCTTGAAGGCAGTGACACCCTGGGCGACGGCACGGACAGCGCGCCGTTCAAGACCATTACCCGCGGTATCCAGGAAGCGGAGCTGCTGGGTCGCGGCGCGGTTGTGGTCAGCAACCGGGCATCCTATGTGGAAGCGATTACTTCTTCCGTGTCCCTGTACGGCGGTTATGACGTGGAATCGACCACGTCTCCGTGGACCTGGTCCCGGCGGGGTGACATGTCTGCCATCCGCGGTGTGACCATTGCACCGGCAACCATTACGGCGGATGCGGATATCACGATCACTGACTTTGCCGTCACCGGTCCTTCGAACCGGACCAATACGATTGCGGTCCGGGCCATCCTCGGGTCCGACCTTGTGCTGTCCAGATGTCTCGTCGACGGCGGTGACGCCCTGGCGATTCAGGCGACAGCGAACGCGTCGGCCATCGGTATCGACATGACCAGCGGCGGCGATCTACTGGTGCAGGACAGCGGGCTCTTCTCCGGTACGGCGGACGCCCAGGGCACGACGGGCGGTGCAACGGCAACGGCCATCGCGGTTTACGCGCCGGCGGGCAATGCAACGGTCATCCGGTCGGAGATCGTACCTTCGGATGCATCGGCCACGGTAACGGGCGGCAATGTGACGGATGCGACCGCCAGCGCCTTCGGGTTCTCAACCCTGCTGAGCTCGGCCAGCCTGCCCACCTATGTGGGAGACGAAGTCATCATCCGCGAGACGCGGGTGGACTTCGGCATTGCGGAAGCCAGCACGGCAGGCACCCAGGAAGTCAACGTGGCGGGTGTTGTGGCCCTTGGAGCGGATCTGACCATTGTGAACTCCATGGTGGTGGACGGCGGCGCAGGCGATATCGGCACCGCAACCACCGGCAGCGGCATCGCGGTGGGCGTGCTGGGTGGATTCGGCATGACGGTGGACATGGCCAATAACACGGTGGTGTTCCCGGTCGTGGGCCTTGGAATGCTGATGCAGACCGATCCGATGCTGGCTGGTATGGCATGGGTCGGCACCGGCACGACGGATGTCAGTGTGGTCAACAACGTGGTGGACATGAGCGCCACGATGGGTGTGCCGGCACTGGCCGACTGGGCGCCCGGCGGCAGCGCCGTGCTCGTGTTCAACAACGACCTGGTGGGCGTGAACCTGTATAACGGCATCAGCGACATCGGCGAGGTCAACGCCTGCGGGTGGCCTGGATGCGAAGGCGCGGCGGACAACATCTCCGTGGACCCGAGCCTGGATGCGGATTATCTGATTGATGATCTGGGCGATCCGGTTGTGGATGCCGGTGTGGATCCCATCTGGTTTGGTGTGGTGAATACGGTGGACATTCAGTTCAACAGTCGTCCGAAATGGTTTGGGTTCGATGTCGGCGCAGATGAATGGGCAGTCGGATCTCCCTACCTGCGGCTGGAAATGTTTACCAACGGACTGGATTTTGATTTCCATTCCTACACACCCGGCGGGGACTATATTTGGTTCCAGAATACAGACGGTGTTGGTATTCATCTGCAGGATAGAACGTCCAGTGTGTCGGATATTCTGACAATATTTGAGGTTCAGGATGGCACGTATACTGTGCGTATTCACAATTGGTCGGGTCAGTCCGATGCCAGATCCATCTGCACTGGTGCCGGCTCGGTGAATGTGTACGATGAGGATGGTCTCCTGGAGACCGTCACGCTTCCCACGTCGGGCTGCAGCGATACCAGCGACTGGATGACCCTGATGATCATCACGGACGGCGTGTACACGGTCATCAACACCCTCGACTGATCTCCTGACTTCTCCCTTTCAACCCCTGACGTTTTGCCTTTCAAAGGGAAATTCCCCCGCGTAGACTTTCGTTTGTGAAAAAGTCTGTCATTCCATTTCCCATGGCCGCGGAGCTGTTCAAGCTGGTGCGCAGGGTGGCCGATGAGGTGAGTCAGGAATCCCTGTCCGATGCCGCCATCGGCCGCATCGTGGGCCTGGAAGGCGCCCGGACCAGTCGCTGGCGGCACGGCCATCTGGCCATGGACGACGCGGCCCGCCTGCTGGCCCTCTCATCGGAGTTCGGCGTCGACATG
>JAKQNG010000019.1 GCA_029565915.1 Deltaproteobacteria bacterium | reverse complement strand
CCTTATTGTGGATGCCGACGAACGGGTAACGCCGGGCCTTCGCGATGAAATCCTGCCCCTCCTCGAAACGGACGGCGGTGGCTTTGACGGTTTTCGCATCTACCGTGTCAATCACTTCCTCGGTAAGCGCATCAATCATTGCGGATGGAACCGCGACGACGTCCTGCGGCTGTTTCGGCGCGACAAAGGACGATACCAGGACCGCGAGGTCCACGCCGACATCATCCTCGACGGACGTGCTCGCCACCTTGACCACAAACTCCTGCATTTCACCTTTACATCCTTCGATCAATATCTTGTGAAGATGAACCGCTACGCCCTGTGGGCTGCGGGCGACCGTGCCAGAACCACACTCCGTGTCCGGTGGCATCACCTGACACTACGTCCTGCCTTCCGCTTCTTTAAACAGTATATTCTCAGACTTGGAATCCTTGACGGTTTGGAAGGGCTGATTCTGTGCTGTCTGTCCGCCTACAGCGTCTTCCTGAAATATGCCCGGCTTCACGAACGCCATCTTCGTGAAAAAAGTGAGGGCGACTCCCGAAAAACTTCAAATATGGCTTCCAAGTCATGAACACTCATCATACCAGGACAGCCGAAGATACAGCACCTTTGCGCATCGCCGTCCACCTTCCCAACTGGATTGGCGACACTGTTCTTGCCACACCCTTCCTGCACGCCCTGCCGCTTGTCTTTCCCGGTTCGGAGGTCGTCCTTTTCGGACAGCCACACGTCGCTGATATTCTGCTTCACTTCCCCGGCATTGCGCGCATCGAGAAACTGGCTTCTGCCGGTAAAGTGGCTGTTACAAGGAACCTTGCCGCACGCCTGAGGCGTGGCAGTTTCGACATGGGTTTTCTTCTGACCAATTCACTGCGCACAGCCCTGGCCTTTCGCCTTGGGGGTGTGCGGAAACGCACAGGTTATGCCCTCGATATGCGGGGAATTCTTCTGACGCATCCCCTGGCGGCGTCCGGACCCGTCATGGAGCAGTCCATGGTGGAGTATTACATGAACCTCCTGTCGCCTTTTACAGCCATGGAGAACCTGCCCCGTATCATGAAATTGTATCCCTCGCCGGAAGAGTGCCGCGAAGCAGAGCGCCTGTTGCGCGAGGCGGGCTGGGACGGTTCTTCGCGCATTGTCGGGATTAATCCCTTTGCCTGGCAGTGGGTCACGAAACGATGGTTTCCCGAGCGTTTCGCCCAGGTCGCGGATCGGCTCTCCCGTCAATACAATGTGCAATGTGTCTTTAACAGCGTGGAAAAGGACCGCCCCCTGTTTGAGGAAATCCGATCTCTGTGCCCGTTGCCGCTTCTGGATCTCGTGGGCCGGGCGCCCTTGAATCTTGTCCCCGCCCTTCTGGCGCGATACAGCCTGTTTATCACAAACGACTCCGGGCTGATGCATGTTGCCGCCGCAATGGACATACCTATTGTGGCGGTCTTCGGCCCGACAGACTACCGCCGCACGGCGCCGTATTGCCGCCATGCCGCACTCATTCGGCACGACACAGGTCACGCGCCCTGCATGAGGCCCGAATGCCGAAGAAATTTCCAGTGCATGAATTCCATCACAGTGGAGGATGTCTGCACAGCTGCCGGGGAGTTTCTCTCCTGC
>JAKQNG010000336.1 GCA_029565915.1 Deltaproteobacteria bacterium | reverse complement strand
AATGGACGCGGACGCGGCCAGGAGCCGTGCCTTGAACAGTCCGTCGGCCCCGGTGCCGGAGTGGAGGCTGTCCATGACCACGCCCGCTGCCCGGCCTTCGGGAAAGGGCATCTGTTCATCGTTGATGTAGCGTCGCTTCAGCGGAAACGCGAAGAGCACCCCCAGCAGGGACAGGGCGACAATCCAGATGATGGTCTGGTGCATGGGAATCACTGTTCCCGTAATGAGCATGTACGCGGCGATGGACGAAATGAGGGGGCCGGTCATGTAGCCCGCGGCGGTGGCGATGGACTGCATGGCGTTGTTCTCCAGCAGGGTCATCTCCGCGCCGAGGCCGGCCCGGGACAGCAGCTTGAACGCAGCGAAGGAGAGGATGACTGAGGTGATGCCCACGCCCAGGGTCCAGCCGGTGCGGATGCCCACGTAGAGGTTGGTCAGGCTGAGGAGACCGCCGAGGATCATGCCCGTGAGGGCCGAGCGGACGGTCAGCTGGGGCATGTCGCCGCGGAACACGTTGTCCCGCCACCAGCGGTCCTTCTGTTCCAGCGTCCAGTCGCGCACCTGTTCTTTGGAAAGCTGCCGTATGGCCATGGGCCGCTTGTACCGGATTCCTCCGGCGGCGGCAACCCGGCCCCGACGGAGCAGTTCGACGGGGAGCGGGAAAGAAGAGGTCCGGGTGGAAGCCCGCTGATATTCCGACGAATCCGTCCTTTATGATTCCAGCATAATAATTATGTTGTCAGTACAAAAAATGTGGTAGATTTACACGAGTTTTAACCCGGGAGGTTTCAGATGCACAGAACACCAATGGCCACACTGCTGATCCTGACTGTTTTCCTTTCGTCCCTGTTTGCGACGGGCTGCAAGGATGATCCGTCCAGCGGAGATGCCGACACGGACTCCTCCACAGACACGGATACGGACGCCGACACGGATACGGATACCGATACCGACACGGATACGGACACCGACACGGATACGGACACCGACACCGACACGGACACCGACACCGACACGGATACGGACACCGACACGGACACAGACACGGACACCGACACGGAATGCGTGGATGAATGCACGGCGCCGTCCACCCGCTGCGCTGAAGGCTGGTTCCAGACCTGCCTCGTGGATGCGCTCGATGGATGTATGAAATGGACCAATGACGCAGAATGCGCCGACACCAATCCCTGCACGGTGGATGCCTGTGACGACGTGGAAGGCTGCACCTTCGACGGCACCGGCATCACGGACGAATGTGACGACGACAACGCCTGCACCGGCGCAGATATCTGCCAGGGCGACGCGGCGGGCACCTGCGCAGGCCGCACGGCGATTGTCGAAGATTTCGAGGACGGGCCAGGCGGCTTTACCACCGGTGCCATGGAGCCGGGCGCGGCCAACGGATGGCAGCTCACGCAGCGCTCCGGCGGCGGGGACTACATCATCTTCCCCTCGTCTGTCTTCGGCACGTCCAACAACGGCAGTCAATACGGCTGGGAATACAGCTGGCTGATGAGCCCGGTCTACGACCTGCGGGGCGGCGGCGTGGTATCTTTCGACACTCTCTCGGCCAACGAGGACCCCGAATATGACCAGGAACGCCTGCAGGTCTCCTACGACGGCGGCGATACCTGGAAAACCATCATGGGCATCTATGACGAAGCCTGGTTCCCCTCACCGTTTGTCTGGATTCACGCGGAAGTGGCAATCAGCGCTGACGCGGGAACCGCGGAAACCGTGTTCCGCTTTGTCTACGACACCGGAGACGACTGCTGCGGCGACAACGATATGGTTGGCTGGTTCATCGACAACTTTGCGGTGGCGCCCGTGGCGGGAATGGATTGCAGCGACGGGGATGTGTGTACCGCGGACGCCTGCGATCCGCTGTCCGGCTGCGTTTATGAAGACCTGTCCGACCTGTTCACCGGTCACGACTATCTGGAAGTGGAGTGTGTACCGGACGAAGGATTCTACCTGCACAGCGACTGCGACGACGATGATGCCTGCACCGCCGATCTCGCCGACGATGCGGGCGACTGCCTGTTCATGCCCCTCGACTGCGGCACCTCCGATGCCTGCGTGGCCCGCGATTGCGACGCAGAAAGTGGTTGCACGGCAACGACGACAGACTGCGACGACAGCAACGCCTGCACCCTGGACGGATGCGATCCCGCGTCGGGGTGCACCAACACGCCCGTTGACGACAACTACTGCGACGACGGACTCGACTGCACAACGGACTACTGCGACAGCGACATGGGCTGCGTCCACGAGAATCCCTGCGACGACAGCGATGCCTGCACCGTGGACGACTGCTCGGACACGGACTGCGCCTACTCCCCCGTCAACTGCGACGACGGCCAGGCCATCACCGTCGATTCCTGCACCCCGGAATCGGGTTGTGAACACGAATATGTGGAGTGCGACGACACGGATGCCTGCACGTGGGACATTCCGGACGAGGTTTCGGACGCCTGCGTGTTCATGGACCACGCGATGTTCGGCTGCAATGACTACAACCCCTGCACCCACGACAGCTGCTTCGAGGTCTGGGACACCGAGGAGGACGAGATGGAATTTGACTGCGACCACCTGCCCGATGACGATCTGTGCGACGACAGCGACGCCTGCACCAATGACTACTGCCTCATGGATACCGACGGTCCCGGCGGATGCCAGCACATCGACATCTGCGACACGGAAACAGAGGACACCGAAACCGAAGACACGGACACCATGCTGTAACGGTCCCGGCTTCTGAATCTCCTGCCTCCTTGCGACGTCCCACATTTCATGTCAGGGTACTGACCGGCGGAAACAAATCCGTCCCCTGCTGCGTGAACCGGAAAATGATTCGTCTGACCCACCTCCTGCTGCTCCTGATCGTTTTCACGGCGATGCCCGCTCATGCCCTGGAGCACGCGGTGCGCCCGGGGGACACACTGGCCCAGGTGGCCCTGTGGTACGGCGTGTCCAGCCGGGATCTGGCGCGCCTCAACAACATTTCCGATGCCGGTCAACTCCAGCCCGGGGACGTGCTGGTGATTCCCGAAAAGAAGCTGGGAAACGCACGCCGGCAGCACGTGGTGAAGCAGGGGGACACCCTGTCGGAAATCGCAAAGAAATACGGCGTCGCCAGAGGGGCGATCCGCGCGTTGAACCGCCTGAAAAAAAACGAGCTGCTGAAACCCGGCCGCACCCTCGCCATTCCCAACCCGCCGGGCGACAAGGGACCTTCCACCGCGGAGCGCGCCCCCGGGCAGACGTCCCCGGAAACGGAAAAACAGCACGTGGACTGGGCCGGCGGGGTAAAGGGACTGGTCATCTCGGGGCAGGCGGTCACCGGCGGCGTCCGCCACACGGTGCAGGAAGGACAGACCCTCGCCATGATCGCAAGGGCCTACTACGTGGACGGAAAAAAACTGGCAAAGGCCAACGGCATCACAAAGGACAACCCGCTGAAGGCCGGTCAGGACATCTTCATTGCCGATGCCCGTCGTCCGGTTCCGGTGCGCACCGCCGCCTATTCGCCCCACACGGTGAACCTGATCCGGGTGCGCAACACGGTGCGCCTGAAACTGAAGCTCATCAACGCCAACGGCACCCTCAACCGGAACAGCGTCAACGCCATCCGCCGGACGCTGGGCTACAAAAAGTGGATGCATCCGCGCCTTGTTGATCTGCTGCAGCGCATTGCCGAGCGGTTTCCCGGACACACGATCGATCTGCTGTCCGGATATCGCAGGCACGATCCCAAAAAGAAGAAAACGCGCTCACCCCACAGCCGGGGCGTGGCCATCGACTTCCGCCTGCAGGGTGTGTCCAACGAGCTGCTGTACGAATTCATCAGTTCCCTCGACCAGGTCGGCGCGGGCTATTATCCCAACTCCATTCACGTTCACATTGATGTGCGCGAAAAGAAGCACCTGTGGACGGACATCTCCGGCCGCGGAGAACCGGCCATCTACGTCTCACCCGAAGACGAACATCACTGGGAGAATGTGAAGGATCAGCTGCTGCCCGACGAAACTGCGGACACGGACAGCGCAGAGGTTCCTGACGCATCGAACGGCTGATTGCTGCATATTCTCGCGGGCGAAAGGGAGAATCCATCTCTCCATGCCTTCCCTCAGGAATCCGCAAATCGTTCGATCCCGGAGAAAGTTCCGGCCCTCCTCATACGCCCTGTGATGACCCATTAATGTTTGACAATCGGACCTGTTAATGGCCCAATTAGCATAGTTAATCGGTCCATTCACCGGGATATGTGGGGTTCCTATGACAACATACATGTGGCAGCACGACAAGTGGCCCGCGATGGACTGGGATGCCGCAGCATTGCTTGTGCCACTCGGGAAATGTCGAAAGGCACAAGGAGGGCTGCTGGCCATGGCAGAGCATTTCAATCTGGATGTGCAGGCTGAAGTCCTGACCCACGAAACGCTCAATACCGCGGCCATTGAAGGGGAAAAGCTGGATCGGCAATCCGTGCGTTCCTCCATCGCACGTCGGCTCGGGCTGCCAACCGCCGGTCTGCCCGCTGTGCAAAGACCGGTGGAAGGACTGGTTGAAATGCTGTTGGATGCCACCATCAAACACAACGAACCATTGACTGAAGCCCGCTTGAAGGCCTGGCACGGGGCGTTGTTTCCAACGGGCTACTCCGGGATGCGCCAGATTACTGTGGGTGGGTGGCGCAATGACAACGAAGGGCCAATGCAGGTTGTTTCAGGTCCTGTCGCACGAGAGGTGGTTCATTTTGAAGCGCCCCCGGCCCGGCGTTTGAAAACAGAAATTAAAAAGTTCCTGGCCTGGTGGAACGGCGCCACATCTCTGGACGGCCTGATCCGGGCCGGTATGGCGCATCTCTGGTTTGTCACCCTGCATCCGTTTGATGATGGGAATGGACGTATTGCACGCGCCATCACCGATATGGCATTGGCGCAGGACGAAGCGTTGGATGCGCGCATGTACAGCATGTCCGCGCAGATCATCAAAGAGCGGGATGCGTATTACGAAAATCTGGAACACACACAAAAAGGAAACGGCGACATCACAGAGTGGTTGTCATGGTTTCTCTCGTGCGCGGAACGTGCCATGGAACAATCAAAGGAACAGCTGGAAGGGGTGCTGGAGAAGAATCGATTCTGGCGAAAAGCGGCTGTGCTGCCACTGAATGCCAGACAAATCAAAGCCGTGAATCGATTGCTGGATGCCGGTCCGGACGGATTCACGGGCGGATTGACCAACCGGAAGTATCAAAGCATGACCAGAGCATCGTCGAGCACTGCCAAACGGGACATTGCGGAGTTGATCACCCTGGGCCTGCTCAAACGCAACGCCGGCGGAGGACGAAGTGTAAGCTATTCACTGGCCCGACCCGGTAGCGAGTGAAGGGCTCAGAGGTTCCTGACGAATCAAAAAATAGGGAGGGGACGGTTCCCGCTTCGCTTTCGGGCGTGAGGGCCGGTTCAGCGGTCCTGTCGGGGTGTCGGCGAGGGTGAAAATGGTCTGCGGATGTGCCAGTCCGGACCGGTTGTGCCATGGCGAATCTGACATAACCAAATGAAATCATGGGATTATTTCATTCTTTCTTCTGTGGTATGTGGATTGCATATGCTCGATGGAGAAACAGGCAACCAGGCCCTGTTGGAGAGGATGAAACCATGACAGCCCATCATCGATTTTCGATATCATTTCTATTGCTCACCGCGCTCGCGGGTCTTTTCTGGTCCTGCGACGACGGCAGCAACGGAAACGGATCACTGGATACGGACCCGCTGGTGGCCGGCGACAACGAGTTCCTGTCGGCCAATCCCAACTACAACCCCGGTGATGTGTACACAGACAGCGACTCGGATGGGGACAGCGACTCGGATGCGGACAGCGACGGCGATGCGGAGCGTGAAATCGAGGAAGCGGATATTGTCCAGATAGTTGATGAGACCCTGTTCGCCCTGTCCGAATACCGGGGCCTCGTGGCCATCGATATCTCCAATCCCGCCAGCCTCCGCGTCATCGGGAGGTATCAGACCCAGGGCGTCCCCTTCGAGATGTACGTGCGGGACGGGTTTGTCCTGCCCATTTTTTCCAGTTTCTGGCAATACCGGTTCAACGAAGAGACCTTCGAATACGACGACAACACGACCAGCCTCCTCCTCGCTGTGGACGCCCGGGATCCCGCGGCAATGGAGGAGGTGGGGCGCTTTGAACTGCCCGGCGTCATCAGCGATTCCCGGGTGGTTGGCGATGTCCTGTACGCGGTAACCTTTGAGGACGGCTACTGTTGGAACTGCAATGAAATGCCCCGGACGGTGGTTTCTTCTCTCAACATCAGCGCGCTCACCAATGTGCAGGTTGTCGACCAGCTCGCCTTCGACGCGACGGGGTACTGGGGAGGCCGGCGGAGCATCGAGGTGAACAACCAGCGCATGTATGTCTCCGGTGAAAACTACACGGGAGATTCGGAGACCAGCCACTCCACCATTCAGGTAGTGGACATCTCCGATCCGGGCGGCGATCTGGTGGAAGGGGCAACCATTGACGTGGCCGGTCAGATTACGAACCGCTGGCAGATGAATGAGTACAACGGCATCCTGCGGGTCATCAGCCAGCCCGGATGGGGGAATGTCACGACGCCCAGGGTGGAGACGTTCGAAGTGCAGTCCGCCGAAAGTGTGGTGCCCCTCGGTTCTCTGTCAATGACGCTTCCGGAGCCTGAATCCCTGATGAGCGTCCGGTTCGACGCGGACCGGGGGTACGCGGTGACCTTCGAGAACACCGATCCCCTGTTTGTCATCGACTTGTCCGACCCGGCCAATCCGGCCCAGGTCGGTGAGCTGGAAATTCCGGGATGGCTCTACCACATGGAGCCCCGTGGAGACCGGCTCTACGCCATCGGGTATGATGATCAGTCCTCCACCAGTATGGCGGTTTCCCTGTTTGACGTGTCGGATCCCGCCAACCCGACCCAGCTCGAGCGGGTCAACTTCGGGCCTGAATGGGGCCACATGCCCGAGGATCAGGACCGCATCCACAAGGCCTTCCGCATCTTTGATGAAGAAGGGCTCATTGTAATGCCATTTTCGGGATGGAGCTCAAACGCCGCCGGGTACAGGAAGGGCTATCACTCGGGAATCCAGCTCATCGATTTTACGGCGGACGACCTCACCCTGCGCGCCGTGGTGCCTCACAAGGGCGAGGCTCGCCGCGCGTTCTTCCATGATGGCAACCTCATCGCCATGTCAGATGAACGGGTCGAGGCGTACAATATTGCCGACCGGGATGATCCCCGGCTGCTGTCCGGTGTCAAACTGGCCCGGTGGGTTTACCGCACGGTTCCGGCGGGGGATTATGTGGCAGAGCTGGTGGGCGACTGGTGGACCCGGGAGGCGCGCCTCGAAATCCATTCCATCGACGACCCGGATTCGTTTGAACCGGTGGGCATCCTCGATCTGTCCAGTCTGCGGCCCGAAGAGGCGGCGCCATACTATTACTGGTGGGAGGGGTTCAACTACTACACCCCGCGGCTCTTCCATAACGGGGACCATATCTACCTCCTGTGGGGAGAAAACCAGTACTACTGGGATTACGGCGAGCCACCCGTCAACGCACAGCTCGGCGTTGCGGTGGTGGACATCAGCAATCCGGCAGATCCACAGATGGTGCGTGTGGCCCGGTTCGAGGGAACTTTCCCGGCCACCTATTACCGATGGTACTCCAGCCGGGCCATCAACACCGGGGACGGAGTGGTCCAGGTGGGCAGCACCATCGCCTTGCTGGACGGAGCCTGGAACGAATGGACAACGGGTGAGGCCGGCGTACGGGTGCTCGACCTCAGTGATCCATTGGCGCCGCAGCTGTCCGAACCGGTTGTGGTTCATGAAGGAAACCAGACAATGACCCTGCTTGACGGAGATGGGGTCATTGCCCTGTCCCATTTTGAAGAGCAGGATGGCGACGCCAACCTGGTGAAGTTCTACCTGGACCGCATCGATATCTCCGACCCGCGCAATCCCGTGCTCCTGCCGGCCGTCAACATCCCCGGTGCGGCGGTGGCGTACTCGGAGCAGACCGGGCAGCTCTTCACCATGGACTACCGACGGATGACCATGGACGGTGAATTCGAATGCTTCGACCTTCAGCATTACGATTCCTTTTTCTGGGAAAATGATGGCGAGGGTTGCGGTTACTACCTGTATGATCTGGTCCATCTGCAGGTGGACGGAAACACGGCCACGGTTATCGACACACTGGATCTCGGGGACCGGCAACCTTACAACGTGAAGATGACGGACACGACCATCTACATGGATACCCGGACGAGTTGGTACCGGTGGTCCGAAGGAATTGACAGCGTGGACCCGCGACCCCGCCTGTATGCTGTGGACGTGAACGACGACGGCATGCTCACGGATCGCCACGAATGGCGTCTGGACACCATTTACGGGGAGCTGATCGATGTCCAAGGAGACGTGGCCCTGATGGTTGGCGGCTACCCGTCCACGGCCAGTATCTGCCATGTCGATGAGGCCGGGGTGCCCGTCGTTGACGAAGAAATCCTCTTCGACTGGGCATGCGAAACCCATGTGACCGGTGATCGCATCGTGGTTGCCAACGGTCCCTATGGCGTGCAGACCATCCAGTGGTGAAACGCTGTTTGTTGTGAAAACCAAAGAGGGACGGCCTGATAGTGAAACTATAGTGGGACAAACTATAGTGGGACGGTGCTGACTTGTTTCCGAATCCGGGCGTTTTCACCCCGGGTCATTTTCAATTCCCACGCAGGATCTGCCGGGGGATGAGGTCAGCGCGGCATAAAAAACCGGATGTGGCCTTCCGGCCGTTGCGATAGAATGGTGTCACTGGACCGTTGCGCAAAGTCGCGTGACCTCACAGAAAGGCCATGGGGATGACTGAATTTTTAAAGAAGCTCACAACAACGCTGCTGGTGCTGGTGCTGGCGGCCGGGACATCCGGCGGTTCGTGCAACGAAGACGACGATGACAATGACGACGGCACTGCCGGAGAATGGGATCCGTCCGATGAGAGCGTGACCATGGACGAGGTGGAGGAAGCATATCTGTCGATGTGCACCACCACCTGCCCGGTCTGGATCCAGTGCGACCCGTTCATCCTCTCCAATCCGGACTATTACGATTACTACTACTATGATGATGAGGCGCCGCCGCAGACCACGGAGGAGTGCATCGCGGAGTGCGAAGAGGACTGGACCGACGACTATGACGAGTATCTGTCATCGGGCGAATACGACGGGCTGCTCCCGTGCCTCATGGGGGAATGGGCGCTGGACAGCTGCTTCGCCCGTGCGCTTATGAACAACGACTGTGACTACGACGCCGCGTACGATACCTGTGACGAAACGGCGGAAGCGCTGGAAGCCTGTTTTATTGACTACTATGAAGACTATTACGACGACTATTACGGCGACGACTATTACATCAACGAACCGGACATCTACTGAACCCGCCCCGCCGCGCCCGCACGGGTCGCGCGACCTTTTCAAATTCTCTTAGACGTCATGAGACGGTCCTGACTTGTTTCCGAATCCGGGCGTTTTCACCCCGGGTCATTTTCTATTCACGCGCAGGATCTGCCGGGGCAGTTCATCGAGGAAGGTCAACACCATTCGTCGCTGCAACGCCTCGCCCCCATCCGCACACCGCGGGCCGGGTTACAGACGACACTGCAGGATGAGCCGTTCCAGTTGGCCCAGAGGGTCAAGGAGGCTCATGAACAGAATCCGCAGCGGTCGTCGATCGATCCGCGTGTCGGCCAGGTGCAGCAGCTGGAATCGCAGTTCGCCCAGCACGGCTCCCGCAAAAGGGGTCCACGCCAGATCGATGCCCGACGGCCGGTGAAACCAGCTCTCGATCAGATACTCCCAGGTGAACGACGCGAGCGTTGCGTAAACAAACGCGATGGCGGGCGAATGCCCGAAGTCCCGCGCGGCAATGTATGCCTCGGAACCGTAGACGGCGTGAAGAGGGCCGTTGATCCACCAGGGATCCCCATCCAGCTCGAAGAAACTGCGCGACACTTCCGCATACGGCGGCCGGGTCCACGACTCCTCGAACTGCGCCCTCCGGGCGGCACGGGGGCCGAATGCATCGGGCCAGATGCCCGCGAGGCCCGCATACATGCCCGCATCCACCACGAGAATCCGGGCCACCGGCACCAGCGTTTGCACCGCCGGCGAACAGGTTTCACAGGCAGCAGCCGGTTCTTCTGCCCTCACCGGGAAGGCCAGCAGCAATACCAGCACCGCGCCCGCGCAGCGCGTCATCCTCTCTCCCCGGTCAGCTCCGCCATGAGCTGACGGATTTCGCCCGGCGTGACGGAGTCCGGCACCCAGTGAAGCGAAGGATGCAGCTTTTTGAGGTGCTCGAAGCGCCTGCCTTCGCGGGAAAAGTCATAGGCCAGGATCACCGGGACATGAATGAAGTTTTCGCTGCGCAGCTTTTCGAGGATGAACAGTCCCTGGTTATTCTGCAGGAACCGCAATGCCCGCAGGGGATCGCCGTTGTGGTCCCGGGTTGCTTTGACATGGTCGCCGAGCAGATCGGTTCTGGGAATCCGATCGAAGCGCATGTCCAGGTACAGGATGTCGACGGCCTCCCGGCGCAGCACCGCCACTGCCCCATCGCCGCTCTTGGCCTGCACGTACTGCGGCCCCGGTACAAACCGCGTCAGGTTGTCCAGATACTCATCCCCGTCCTCCACGATCAGCACCACTTTATGCGAGAGGTTCATCACCTGCCCCTTTCCCGGTCTCCATTGTCTGCGGCCACGGGCAGCTTGACCACCACGGCCTTTGTCCATTGGCCATCGCCCTGCACGACATCGAGCGTACCGTCATAACGCGTCACCAGATCGGCCGTCAGGCCCAGTCCTTCTTCGATATAGCGTCCGCGGAGCATCTCCACGGTCAGGCTCTTGCGGGAGCGGTCCTTGACAAACAGGGCCACGCGTTCGATGCCGGTCACGAGGTCGGTCTCCGTGGCCACGGACATGGCCAGTGCCACCTCGTCGGGGGTGTCGCCATATAACAGCGACGACTGGATGGCGTTGCGGATGAGATTGGTCAGGATGTCTTCAAAGGCAGCCCGGGGAACGGCAATCCGCACAGCCGACGGGGCATCCATTTCGAGGCGCAGGGGCGCAAAGGTGGTGCCGGCAAAGGACGGCTCCAATCGGCAGCGCTCGTAGATATCCCGGATCAGCGACTCGTCCACTGTCAGTGACCGCAGGTTGTCGAGCAGCGCCCGGACCGCTTCGTAGCCTTCGATGTTGAGCAGAACCGAGGCCGCCTTCAGATCCCGCCGCAGGGAGTCCTTTTCGCCGCTCGACAGGGCATCCCAGCGGGCCAGTTTTTCGCCGTTGGCAGTGATGATCTGCATTCCCTTCAGCAGGGAGGCCGTGGCCGGATCGCGCCGCCGCAGGTTGAGCCGCGTCTTGTAGGTATCGCCAATCCGCTGCAGCTCCCGGACATAGTTGGCCAGTCGGGCCGACACCCCGCCCGCGCCGTTTTCTCCCAGCATCTGCCGGCGGAAATGCCGCATGCGCTCGCCCACGTCTTCGCCGGCCGCCATTGCTTCGACAAGGCCCACCATCATCATGGTGTTGTGTTTCAGCACCTCGTGACGCACCGCCGAGAGAATGCGCTGCACCGCAATGCCCGCGTCCGGGTACTCCAGAATCAGCCGGCGCAGGTCGGAACCACCCCACAGGCGATGGGCCAGCCCCAGCATCCCCAGAACGAGCAGCAGTCCCCCCGCCGCCGCCAGCATGAGCAGGGCCTTCATCCGCTGCTCCACCTGCGCAGACAACCCCCGTGCCTCCGAATGGTAGATGGACGAGGGTTCGCTCTCCAGAAACCCCCGCAGTCGATCACGGGCCGCCGTGAGCGACGCAATCCGCCAGACATCCCTGAACACCTGCACGGGACCGTCGTCCGCATCCCCCGCATCGAGCCGGGCCAGCAGGTAGGTCGCGCCCGCATCCCCCAGTTCTTCGGCCCGCAGAAAGTGTATCCGCGCACGCCGCCGGTTGCCCACCTCCATGAAGGCAAGTCCCAGCTGCTCGTGAATGATGGCCTGGGTTTCTTCCTTGCGCAGGCTTTCTTCCAGCACCGCGATGGCCTCCCTGTCGCGGCCGGCCCCCAGCAGGATGCGGGCTTCCAGGTTGAGCACCACGGGGTTTCGCTGATCGTCGGGAATGCTGCGCAGGGCCGCCATGGACGCGTCCAGCTCGCCGCGTTTCAGGTGCGCCCTCGCCTGTCGCAGCGAATCGATCAGCTCGGGTGTCATGCCCGTCACCCGCTCTTTCAAATCCGCCTCCACGCTGCCCGACTCCATCAGATCCTCGGCAGGAAGCAGGGTTTCGAGGGCCTGTTTCAACTTCATCGCCCGGCGCCGCTTGCGTTCGTTCTTTGTCTCCCGCGACAGAAATATTTTGACGTGGTCCAGGGCGCCCAGTGCATCGCCGGTTTCGCGCAGGGCGAGGGCGAGCTGCAGCTCCAGATCGGTCCATTGAGGGCGCAGCTCCAGCGCGCGCTTCAGGTAAATGGCCGCCGACGCGGTGTGTTCCCGCTGCCGGGACGACAGATACAGGGTGGCCAGCTTGGCGTAGATGTCGGGGTCGTCGAAGGCCAGCGTCAACGCGCGCAGGTAATACAGCTCCGCCTCCTCGGCGCGACCGGTGCGATAGAGCAGGTCGCCGTAGCCAACCATGGCATCCGTATAGGTGGGTGCCAGCGCGATGGCTTCCTTGAACAGCGTGGCGGCCCTGGCATACCGGCGCTTGGAAAACAGCTTGCGCGCATTGGTCACCAGCTTCTTCGCCTTGTCGGGAATCTCCGCCGAGGACCAGCCGAAGGCCACGCTCTGGGCCTCCACCTCCAGCTTCCAGATGCGCTCGTCGGCGAGCTTCTTCTGCTCGGGCGCCTCTACCCGCCGGTACCAGTCCATGGCCTCGTCCGGCCGGCCCATGTCCCGGTAAAAATCGCCCAGCTCCAGCTTCAGCCGATCCGTGGGACGTTTGACCTGCAGATACTCGTCGTAGAAGCGCTCCGCCTGCAGGTGATCGCCGCGCAGCACTTCGAGGCGGGCCTGGCGCAGAATGATCCGCGCCGTGGCGCCCTGCAACTCCCTGGTGCGCACCAGCAGCTCCGCCGCCTCCTGCAGCGCCGACGCCCGATCGGGAAAGCGCTCCACCAGCAGATCGGACAGGTTCAGGTGGGCCACGGCCCGCCGGGGATCCAGCGCCAGCGCCTGCCGGTAGAGGGTTTCAGCCTCTTCCTCGTTGCCCAGCAGCGCATGGGCATAGCCCAGGTTGTTGGCGATCTCCGCGTTGTCCGGGGACAGATCGAACGCCGCGCGGAACTGGGCCAGGGCATCCGGATAGCGGTGCTTCGACAACAGCTTGAGGCCCGCGGTATTCTTTTCCATGGCCAGGCGCGCCATGGCTGCGTCGATGGACTCCGTATTCATCGCCGACGTCGCGGACGTTTCGTCCTTTGCCCCTTCCTCCGGCGCGGACGGGTCCAGCAGAAACGCATCGGTGAAATCCACCGGCAGCTCCGCGGCCGGCTCCTCCGCGGGCAACGGGGCCGCCTGGGTCAGGGCCACACAGGTCAGCAGTGCCAGCGCGCCGTTCATCGGTGGTCGAGCTCCCGCACCCGGAGTCCGAGCTGATTGAAGCGCAGGCGCACGGCCCGGGCCTTGTCCCCGTCGCCCAGCAGGATCTGCGCCATGGCGGCAAAGTCCCGGTTGCAGCGGCGGTACAGCGTCAGGAACACCTGCTTTTCCACATCCCTTGACACGTCGTTCAACGTCTGCCCCGGACGAAGGTCCACCGCGATGCGATCCGCGTCGGTTTCATCCTCCCGGCCCCGCTGGCCCAGCGCCGACGCGCCCGCCAGCAGGTTGCCGATGAGGCCCGGATCCACCTGCAGCCGGTTGGACGCAATGGCCGCGTTCTTGCGGACCGCCTCCAGGGCATCCACCAGCGTGAAGGTGATCAGATTGTGCATGAGCATTTCCAACTCCCGGATGTTGCCGGGCCAGGGATGCTCCAGCAGCATGTGCCACGCGGGCCGGGGAATGAAAATCTCCAGCGATGCGCCCTGAGGGCCCCGCGCGCCCCGCCCCACCGTCAGTCGGACCGACGTTTCCGCCGGCAGGCCGAGGGCTTCCACTACCTCGTCCTTCAGGGGCCCCGCGTCCGGCCCGACCAGCGCCTTGTCGGCAAATCGCCGCGCCAGAAACTCGAGATCGTCAATCCGCTCCCGCAGGGGTGGAATCCGCAGGCGGGTGGCCGGCGACAGCCGCATGTACAGATCCGGTCGGAAGGTGCCGTTGCGCACCGCTTCGTCCAGGGGACTGTTGCTCGCGGCAATCACCTTGACGTCGACGACAATCTCCCGCGAAGCCCCCAGTGGGCGCACCCGCCGGTCCTGAAGCACCAGCAGCAACTGCTTCTGCACTTCGATGGGCGCGTTCTGAATTTCGTCGATGAACAACGTGCCGCCGTGGGCGAGTTCGAACACCCCCCGCCGGGTTTCCGTTGCTCCGGTGTAGGCGCCCTTTTCCGAACCGAACAGGTGGGCCGAAATCAGATCCGGCGGCACCGTGGACAAATCGAGGACGACAAACGGGCCCGTGCGGCCGCTGCGGGCGTGGACAAACTTTTCGGCCAGCCAGGATTTGCCGGTGCCGGTCTCTCCCTCGAGGATGACGGGCATGGCGCCCCGGGCCAGCACCGACAGGCGGCGCCGCAGGTGTTTCATGGCCGGACTGTCGCCCCAGAGAATCCGCGTCTCCTCGCTCTGCTGGGCCGCATCTTCCATGGCCGTGTGGATGCGCACCCGCAGGGTGTCCAGATCGTCGCCGTCCAGAATGTAGGTCATCGACTGGCTGGTGAGATGCCCCGCCGCATCCACGAGGGACAGATCTTCGTGGGCGGTGAGCAGCACCACCGGCAGGTGGGGATAGCGGGCGCGGATTTCGCGCAGGATGGCCACGCCCTGAAACCGCCTTGTCCGCCGGGCACTGGCGCCTTCCTCCAGGGGAAACAGGCGCTCGTCGGGAATGTCGAAATGCATGTCCAGCAGCACCACGTCCACATCGTCCCGCCGCTCCGCCAGCACCTTCAGGGCTGCCGGACCGTCGGTGGCGCCGGCCGCACCGGTTTCGGGATTGAACAGCAGCAGTTCGAACTCGGGCATGTGGCGAAAAATGGCCCCCGCGTAGTTCGTTCCGTCGTCGATGAGCAGCAGCCCCGGTTTCTGCGCGGTCATGGTTTCCTCCGCCATTCTGCGAGAATCGCCGCCGTTGTCCCGGCAACGCGGCCGAGGATTTCTGTGGCTTCGGGACGGTGCAGGGCCGGATCCGGTATTCGATCGGCCAGGGCAAGGGCTGCTGCCACGTCGCGAGACAGTCTCAGGTACCACCCGGTGGATGAAAACGGCACCAGCTCCCGGCGGAATTCCTCCCAGATATCCGCGCCGGAGCGCACCGTTGTGCCCTGTTTCCGGGTTTCGAACAGCGCCCTTCGAAGGGCCTCCCGGAACGCCTCGTCCGATGCGTCCGCCGGCAGCATCCGCAGGGGCAGGAGGAGGTACTTGCCGAGGTCGTGCTTCAGGTCCAGCAGGATATCCACGGCATCTTCCATATGGTCGTTTGATTCTATCATTCGTGTATTATGATCTCGTTTCAGAGAATGTACACGTTTGAACGCCGGCAATTATTCCGCGACTGGACAACGACGGCGGTTCAGGAAATGACGCCCCGCTGCTGCAGGCAATCGACGACCCGGTCCACGCAGGTGTCGAGGGGATCCCTGCCCGTGTCCACCTGCAGCTCCGGTTGCTCCGGCGCCTCGTAGGGGGCGTCGATGCCCGTGAAGTCGGTCAGCTCCCCGGCCCGGGCCCGGCGGTAGAGGCCCTTCGGATCGCGGGCCTCGCAGACCGCCAGCGCCGCGTCACAGAACACCTCGATGAACGTGTCGGGCTGCAGGGACCGGGCCAGCGCCCGATCGGCCCGGTAGGGACTGACAAAGGCGGTGAGGTTGACGATGGCCGCCTCCGTGAAGAGCCGGGCCACTTCGCCGATGCGCCGGATGTTTTCCACCCGATCTTCCTTTGAAAACCCGAGATTCCGGTTGAGGCCGTGGCGCACGTTGTCGCCGTCGAGGACAAAAGTGCTCACGCCCCGCTGGTGGAGCCGGGCGGCCACCGCGTTGGCAAGCGTCGACTTCCCCGAACCGGACAGGCCCGTGAACCACACCGTCGCACCGGCGTGGCCGTGGAGGCGCGCCAGATCGTCTGTTGTGACGACGGCCGCATGCCAGGTGATGTTGGTGGAACGGTTGTCCGACATACCGGGCTTGTACCCGAAAACCCGCCGGTCCACAACCGGCACCGCTCAGTGCAGCAGCTTGACGGACAGGGCGGCGATGAACCCCACCAGGGTGGACAGGCCCGCAATGGTGCCGCCACCCTGCTCGAAGGCCTCGGGCAGCATCGTCTCGGCGATCATGGTCAGCATGGCACCGGCGGCCAGTCCTTCCAGGCCGAAGACCATGTACTCCAGAACCCCCGTGGGATGGGCCGGAAACACGATGGTGCCGATGAAGCCCCCCACCGCTGTCAGCACAAAGAGCGAACTCCACATGACCATGATCCGCACCACACTCATGCCGCCGGTGCGCATGGTGACCCCGCTGGACATGGCCTCGGGCAGGTTGGCCAGGAACACACCGATGATGAAGGCGATGCTCATGGGGGTTCCCGCGGCGGCGGCGGCGGCCACCAGCATGCCGATGACCAGGGATTCGGGAATGCCGTCCAGGGCGATGCCCAGCCAGATGGCCAGGGCCGAACCGCCCCCGTGTCCACCTCCGTGCCGGATGGCCTCCTGTTCAATTTCCTCGTCGCTGGTGTGGAAGGCGATGGCCCGCAACCGGGCCCTTCGGCGCACGGCCCATTCGGCGGCCACCTGTTCATCCACGATGTGCCGGTTGACCAGGTCCGCCGAACGATTGCTCACCAGCTCCGCCACGGCGCTGCGCAATTCGGACGACACGCTGAGGAGCCCGTCGAACGCCGCCCGGGGCAGGAGCAGCACATCGACGCCGGTCTGGGCCGCGGCCGTGGCTGTTCGCGGACTGTTGGACACCAGCGCCATTTCGCCCAGCAGGTCGCCGGCGCCCAGCACCGCCACGGGGCCCTTGTTGCCGCCCTCCCGCGCATCGACGCGCACGCGTCCGCTGACGATGAAATACACCGCTTCGGCCGGTTCGCCTTCGCGGAAGATCACGTCCCCCGGCTCAAAGCGGCGAGGCGCCACCAACCGGGCCAGCCGCACGATTTCGGTTTCTTTCAGCACGCGCAGCACCTGGTTGGCCGACAGGATTCTGATCAGGCGTTCGGCCCGGCTGCGCTTCTCGTTGACCAGGTGTTTTTTGAGCAGGGACCGGTGGCGGGCATGGGCCCCCATGCGGCTGAGCAACTGGTTCAGGGCCTCGAACAGCAGGCCGCCGACCAGGGCGCCGAGCATGGTCACCGCAATGAGACCCGCGTCCTCGATGTGGCCCCGATGGTCGCTCACCCGGTGGAGGGCGTGGCCGAACAGCTCGATGGTGAGGGCGAACAGGAGGGCGCCGCCGCCGAAGGCCATCAGGCCCGAAACCACTTTCCGGGACGGATTCAGCCACAATCCCAGGGCGGCACCGAGGGGCAGCGACACCGCACTCACCCCGCCCCAGAACAGTCCCCACATTGCCAGGTTCAGATCCATTATGCACACCTCCGATATGTCTACCGACGATAGTACACGGTTTTGTGATCGGAGCAACGGATGGCACGACAGGGCGACGAAAATCGACTACGCTGGGATTAATGATTGAACGCCACCAGCCATCCCGACGGTCGCCTTCTTTTTGCCGCCTCCTGCTGTTCATCGCCCTCGAATGCCTGTGGGCCGTGGCCGCCTGCGGGGCGACGCCGGCCCCGGGGGTCCGCTACGAGGGAACCGCCGCCTTCTACAGCGACAAGCTGCACGGCCGGAAGACCGCCAGCGGTGAACCCTACGACAAAAACGCCCTCACGGCCGCCCACCGCACCCTTCCCTTCGGCACCGTTGTCAAGGTGACCAACCTCACGAACATGCGCTCCGTGAAGGTCCGCATCAATGATCGGGGGCCCTTCGGCGACGGCGACCGGATCATCGACCTGTCCCGCCGGGCCGCGGAAACCCTGGACATGATTCGGTCAGGGGTGGTGCCCGTTCACGTGGAAATCATCGAAATGCCCGACAGTGCCCCTCAGGGCTGAGGAATCTTCCGAATCCATCCGAACGGATCGGGGTCTTCGCCGAGCTGGATGCGGACGAGGCGGTGGTAGAGCTTCGTGCACCAGGGCCCCGGCTCGCTGCCGTTGCCGTAAGACACCTTCTTGTCCCGGTAGGTGATGGACTTCACCGGGGTGATCACCGCCGCCGTACCGCAGCAGCCCGCGTCCACAAAACCGAAGATCTCCTCGACGGGAATGGCCCGCGACTGGGGATTCATGCCCATCTCCCGGGCGATTTCCTGCAGGGACATGTTGGTGATGGAGGGCAGGACCGATCCGCTCCGGGGCGTGACATACTGCCCTTCGCCGGTGATGCCGAAGAAGTTGGCCGGCCCGGATTCGTCCAGGAATTTCTTTTCTTTTGCGTCGAGGTACAGGGCCTCCGTGTAGCCGGCGGCCTTGGCTTTAAAGCTGGCCCGCAGGCCCGCCGCGTAGTTGCCGCCCACCTTCACGTCGCCGACCCCGCCCGGAGACGCCCGATCGAAGACCTCTTCGACCACCAGGTCGATGGGGGTCAGTCCGCCCTTGAAATACGGTCCCACGGGGGTGACGAACACGAGGAACAGGTATTCGTCCGCGGGCTTCACACCCACCCGGGCCCCGGTGCCGATGACCAGCGGCCGGATGTACAGGGTGGCGCCGGTGCCGTAGGGCGGAATGTACTTGCGGTTTGCGTTGACCACGCGGTCGATGGCCTCGATGAACAGGTCTTCGGGCACCTGCGGCATGTAAATCTTTTCGCAGGAGCGGTTCAGGCGCCGCGCGTTTTCGATGTCGCGGAACACGGCCACGCTGCCGTCCTTCTGTTCATAGGCCTTCAGCCCCTCGAAGGCTTCCTGTCCGTAGTGCAGGCAGGTGGCCGCCATGTGCAGGGGGATGTACTGGTCCGCGCTGGTGACGCCCGCATCCCACGAGCCGTCCTTCCACGTGTAGCGGATGTTGTAGTCCGTCTGGCGGAAACCGAAGTCCAGGTTCTTCCAATCGAGATCTGCTCGCTGCATCGCTGTTCACTTTCGTGCGGGAGACAAATTGATGAATCCCGGGAGTTGGTTGGGCGAGGACGGATATTTGTAAATAAGAAGCCGCCCCGCCGCAAGCATTTACGGAGGATCTGCGGAAATCCGGCCCAGCAGGTCCGCCAGCGCAGCCCGGCCCGTGGTGTCAAAGTCGGGGCTGTAGTTGTGGCCGGCCCCCTTCATGTCGACGAACACCGTGGCGAACCCCTCCCGCTCCAGCCGGGGAATCAGGGCAAGGGCCTCTTTGCGTCCATCCGCGGCGCTCATGGCCAGCCCCACGGCGACGACCCCCGCTTTTTTCAACGCCCCCCACCTTCCCTGCGCCTGCGTCAGCCCGCCCTCGATGAGAAAGACCACTGGAAACAGGCCGTCCGCGCCGGTGACGATGTCCGTTGCCAGGATGGCGCCGAGGGAGAACCCCGCGTAGACCATCTGCTCGCGCCGCACCAGTCCGGGATAGCGTTCCTCCAGGGCCTGAAGGCCGGCGTGAATCTCCTTCGATACCGCCGTTGCACCGCCCCGGTAGGTCCATCGATCTTCGGCGACCGTGGCGGCGGGGGTGCGTACACCCCTCGGACAGAGCACCCAGCCGTGAAATCCCGCCACTTTTTTCCACAGGTCGCACTCCCACTCGGGGCGGTCGAAGTTGCCGTGGACCACCACCACCACCGGCGCGGGAAACGGCACGCTGTCGTCGGGTCCCGCGTGGGAGGCGTCCTGCCAGCCGTCCACAGGAAGGGGTTCGGGTAACTGCGGGGTCTGCGGACGCGGAGGGGGCAAATCTGCCACCTCCACCGGTTCCAGCGCCGGCGCCGGGGATGGCGGCGTTGACGTCGGGGCTGACGGCAGCGATGCGGATGGGGGGCGCGGCGGATCAACCGTCGGCGTTGCACCGTTACAGGCCGGCACGCACAAAGCGAACAGCAATACAAATGGGCTCGCGCGGAACATGGACATGTTATACCGTCGAGTCCGCAAAAAGGACAACGCCCATGCAGCCCGTCACCCTTGCCTGCGCCACCCTCAACCAGACGCCCCTTGACTGGAAGGGCAACCGCGCCCGCATCGAGGCGGCCATCGCCGAGGCCCGGACCGCCGGCGTGCAGTTTCTCTGTTTTCCCGAGCTGACCATTCCGGGCTACGGCTGCGAAGACGCGTTCCTCTCCCTGTCCCTCCCGCGGCAGGCCATGGACGTCCTGCGGTCCCTGCGGCCCCTCACAAAAGACATCGCCGTGGCCGTGGGCCTCCCCGTGCGCCACGAAAACGCCCTGTACAACGGCGTGGCCCTGCTGGCCGACGGCGCCATTGCGGGCATCGTTGCCAAGCAGTTCCTCGCCGGCGAAGGGGTTCACTACGAACCGCGCTGGTTCAGACCCTGGCCCGCGGGCCGCTCCGACCGGATTGACGTGGACGGACAGGCGGTTCCCATGGGCGACCTCTTCTTCGACCTGCGCGGCATCCGCATCGGCTTCGAGATCTGCGAAGACGCGTGGGTGGCGCGGCGGCCGGGCATCGCGCTGGCCGAAAACGGAGTGGACATCCTCGCCAATCCCAGCGCCAGCCATTTCAGCTTCGGCAAGCACGAAACGCGCAAGTCCTTTGTGGTGGACGCCTCCCGGGCCTTTGCGGCCACCTGCATGTACGCCAACCTGGTGGGCAACGAAGCGGGCCGCATCGTTTACGACGGCGGGGCGATGATTGCGTCGGCGGGGCAGCTGCTGGCCGAAGGACGGCGTTTCCGGTTTGTCGATCACGAGCTGCTCATCGCCGATGTGGACGTGGAGCTGACGCGGATGGCCGGGGCCCGGAAGCCCTCGCCCGCCGGGGATGCCGTCCGAATTCGTCCGGTGCCCGTGGACGCGCCCTTCATGGACCGCCCTGCCGGTCGACCCGTCCGCGCCGTCACACAGCCGGTCATGCCCAAAGAAGAAGAATTCGCCAGAGCCGTGTCCCTGGGCCTCTTCGACTACCTGCGCAAGAGCCGCTCCCGCGGATTCGTGCTGTCCCTGTCGGGGGGCGCTGACTCCGCCGCCGTGGCCGTGCTGATCCGCCTGATGGCCCAGTGGGCCGTCCGCGACCTGGGCCTGCGGGGCCTGCGCGACAAGCTCCCCCATGTCCCGCTGGCATCGGAACGTCCCGAGGACATCACCGGCGCGCTCCTCACCTGCGTGTACCAGTCCACGCGCAACAGCGGCGATGTCACGCGGGAGGCCGCCGGCGCCCTGGCCCGGGAGCTGGGCGCGGAATTTTTCTTCTGGGACGTGGACGAACTCGTCAACCGCTACACAAAGATGGTGGAGGGCTCTCTGGGCCGTCGCCTCGACTGGGGTGCCGACGACGTGGCGCTGCAGAACATCCAGGCCCGGGTCCGCTCGCCGGGGGTGTGGATGCTCGCCAACGTGAAGGGCGCCCTGCTGCTGTCCACCAGCAACCGCTCCGAAGCGGCCGTGGGCTATGCCACCATGGACGGGGACACGAGCGGCGGCCTGGCGCCCATCGCGGGCATCGACAAGGCCTGGCTGCTCACCTGGCTCGCCCACATGGAAACAGAAGGCCTGCCGGAGGTGGGAAACATTCCGGTACTCACGGCCATCACGGCCCAGCGGCCCACGGCGGAGCTGCGGCCGGGCGCATCAAAACAGACCGACGAGGACGACCTGATGCCCTACACCGTCCTCTCCCGCATCGAACAGCTCGCCATCCGCGACCGCAAGGACCCGGTGACGGTGTACGAACGCCTGCTCGCCGACGACGTCGCCCCATCCGCACAGTTGAAGACCTGGGTGGCCCGCTTCTTCACTCTGTGGAGCCGCAACCAGTGGAAGCGGGAGCGCTATGCCCCGTCGTTCCACCTCGACGACCGCAACGTGGATCCCAAGACCTGGTGCCGGTTTCCCATCCTGTCGGGGGGCTTTGCCGAAGAGCTCGACGAACTGATGAAGCGCTGAAAAAAAAGACGTCAGTTCACGCGGAAGGTCGCATCGCCCTTTTCAAAGAACGCCACAATCTGCTTCGCCGCGGCAATGCCCGCGTTGATGTTCGCCTCGGCGGTCTGGGCGCCCATCTTCTTGGCCGTGGCAAAAAAGCGCTCGCCGTACTTCTCGTTCATCTCCGCAAGGCAGTCCGGCGCCAGATCCGTGCCGTAGAAAAAGTCTGTCCGCTCCGCCATCATCTGCAGCAGTCCCGCCTCGTCGATCACTTCTTTGCGGGCCGTGTTGATAAGGGCCGCGCCCTTCTTCATTCTGGACAGCAGCGCAAAGTTGATGCTCTTCTTCGTCTTGTCGTTGGCGGGGATGTGCAGCGAAATGTAATCGCACGAGCCGTACAGCTCTTCCACGCTCGACACGGGAACCACGCCCTCCGCCTCCATGGCCTTTGCCGCCACGAACGGATCGAACGCCTTCACGGTCATGCCGAATCCCTTTGCGATGGCGGCCACGCAGCGACCCACGTTGCCGTAGGCGTGAATGCCGATGGTCTTGCCCCGCAGCTCCGTGCCCGACTTGCCCGTGTACTTGCGGCGCGCCAGATTCAGCATCATGCCGAAGGCCAGCTCCGCCACCGCGTTCGCGTTCTGACCGGGCGTGTTCATCACCACCACGTCCTTTGCCTTTGCCGCCTCGCAGTCCACGTTGTCGTATCCGGCGCCGGCCCGCACCACGATTTTCAGGTTGGTCGCCGCCGCCAGCACCTCTTTGGTCACCTTGTCGCTGCGCACAATCAGCGCATCGGGAGTGGCCACCGCCGCAACGAGCTCGGCGGGCGTCGTGTAATTCTCCAGCATTTCCAGCGTGTAACCGGCTTTCGTCAGCACGTCCCGGATGCCGTCCACGGCGGGTTTCGCAAAAGGTTTGTCCGTTGCCACCAGTACTGTTCTTGCCATCTTGTCCTCCAGATTTCCTGCGGTCACTTCCGCGTGTTGAATCATCCTCCGCCGTCGGCGCTACTCCATGCCGACAGAAAACTTCATGAACTGCACCCGCTCAAAAGCCGCGGGATTCCCCGACGCCTTCTGACTGAGGTGCCCCCGGAACGCCTCGATGGTCGCCAGCTGCTGCCGATCCATCCACGCGGCCAGCTCGGCGTTCATCGTCGACAAAAAGGAGAGCTCGTTGCGGTACAGCGCCGACACCACCTGCACCACCGTGGCCCCGGCCAGCAGCAGCTTGATGGCCGACGAAGCGCTGTGCACCCCCGTGGAAGCCGCCAGATCGCACGAGAGCCGCCCGTGCAGCAGGGACATCCACCGCATGGGCAACAGGTACTCTTCGGGACTGCTCAAAAAACCGCCCCGCTTCAACGCCAGCTTTTCAATGTCGATGTCGTTTACAAAAAACCGGTTGAACAAGGTGAGCGAGCGGATGCCGGCCCGGTCCAGCGCCATGGCCGTGTGGGGAATGCTCGTCAGGTGGCAGGAGAGCTTCATCGCCACGGGAATGCGCACTTTTTCGCGCACCGCCGCGGCCATGTCCAGGTACACCTTTTCAATGGCGGCGCTGTCCCTTGTCCCGTCCGCCGGCAGCACAAACGCATTCAACTCCAGGGCATCGGCCCCCGCGTCCTGCACCTGTTTGGCAAAATCGGGCCAGGCTGATGCGGACACGCAGTGCACGCTGGCCACCACGGGAATGTCGGCGCCCTTCTTCGCGTCCGCGATGAGGCGCAGGTAGTTGCCCACCTCGTTGTCCCGCGACAACGACTTCACGTAGTCCATGGCCTCGGGATGCACAAACGAATCCATGCCCGCGTCCAGGGCCGCCTGCACCTCGTGGGCAATCGCCTCCTCGAAAATCGACTTCAGCACCACCGCGCCGGCCCCTGCCTCCGCGCACCGCCGCACCCCTTCCGCCGTGCGGGTGAGCCCGCTGCTGCCCACCACCAGAGGACTGCGCAGCGCCATGCCCATCCAGCTTGTTCGAAGATCCGCCATGTCAGATACCTGAATCCTTTCCATCGCCCGGCACCGGACAGTTCCGGTCCCAGAACACATCCCCGGTCCGACGCGATGCATACCGCGCCGCCGCAAACAGCAAATCCGACGCCCGGTTCACAAATCGCAGCAGCTCCGCATCGCCGTCTTCTTCGGCATAGAGCCGGCAGATCTGCCGTTCGGCCCGCCGCAGCACCGTGCGCGCCACGTGCAGGGCCGAAGCCGCCTCACCGCCCGCGCACAGGATGAACCCGTGCAGGGGTCCGGTGTCCGCGTCCAGGACGTCGATGGACCGCTCCACAAACGCCGTATCCGCCGCCGTCACAGCCGGACCCGCCGCCTGCGCCAGGGCGCTCGAACAGTTGTACAGCCGGTGGGAGAGAAACAGCAGGATGTCCCGCAGCCGGTCATCCGTCAGCCGCGAAAGGGCCGCGCCCAGGTGGGCGTTCGCCTCGTCGATGGCGCCATACGCCTCCAGCCGCGAACTCCACTTGCACACGACCGTGCCGTCCGCCAGGGCCGTTGTTCCCGCATCTCCGCAGCGGGTGTACAGGGCCGATTTCGACGGTCCGCCCATCTACGGCCTGCCCAGCTTCTTTCCCATCAGATCGCCCAGAGTGCCCATGGAACTGCCCGCCGACGCCGACGCCCGGAACGACTCCGTCGCCGCCTTCTCCTCCTCCGCATCCTTGTCCACCATGGCCAGGGACACCCGCCGGCTGTCCGGATCGATCTCCTGCACCCGCACCTCCACCTTCTGGCCGGGCGACACCACCCTGCGCGGATTGCTCACCCGCTCCCCGACCTTCATGGCCGACACGTGCACCAGACCCTCGATGCCGCTCGCCACTTCCACAAACGCGCCAAAATCCACCACCCGCGTCACCGTGCCCTCCAGCACCGCGCCGGCGTGAACCCCCGCCGCAAATTCATCCCACGGATCGTCGAGCAGCGACTTCAGGGACAGCGAGATCTTGCGCTTGGCCGCATCCAGGTCCTTGATCTGCACCTTCACGGATTGCCCCTTCTGCAGCACCTCCTCGGGGTGCCCGATGCGCACATGGGAAATTTCCGACACGTGCAGCAGCCCTTCCACGCCGCCGATGTTCACAAACGCGCCGTAGGGCTGCAGGGAGGTCACCACCCCGTCCCGCACCTCGCCCACGGACAACGTCTTCCAGGCCTCCTCCTTCAACGCCTCCGCCTCCTTCTGCAGCAGGACCCGACGGCTCACCACCATCTCGCGGCCGCCGTTGTCCAGTTTTGTAATCTGAAACGAATACGTCTTTCCCACATGCACGTCCGGCTGATCGCAATAAACGATATCAATCTGCGACACGGGACAGAACGCGCGCATTCCGCACACGTCCACGTTAAAGCCGCCCTTGTTCGACTCCTTCACCCTGCCCTCCACGGGCATGCCCGCGTCAAAGGCCTCCTGCACCTGCGCCGCAATGGCGATCCGGTCGTCCTTCCGATCCACGGTGGCCGCCTGAGCGAGCCGCCGCGCGCACATGAGCGACCCGTCCCGCACGGCCACGGTGACCACCTCGACGGTGTCGCCCACGGCCACGGTCAGGGCCCCGTCCTGTTCCACCTCGGCCCTTGGCAGCATGGCCTCTGAGCGCATGCCCAGATCGAGAAACACGTACTCCGCGCCGATGGACACCACCGCCGCGCGCACCCGGGTGCCGATGGCCACCCCCGCCTCCCGCGAAAAACTCTCGTTCAACATCGCTTCAAAACTGTCGTTGCTCATCTGTTCGTTCCGCTTCCCGAAATAGTGCACGCCCGTGCACTTTTCAAACACCCATTGAATTCATTGAACTATTTTGACCATTTCGAACCAAAGCTTTCATGGCGGCGGGATCTCCCGCGGCTGTAAAAGACGTCCGCCAGATACCGGCCGTAGACGTCGCAGCCGTACGTGCATAGCACGACCGGGGCGCCGGGGGCAATCCGATCGCAGACAAACCGGAGGGCCTTCTTCCCGTCCGCGGAGTCCAGCTCCGGCGCATCCACCCCTCTTCTGCCGTGCCCACGAGGGGCGCAGTCCGGATGACAAACCCGTAGGGCCGGGGTTTATCCCCGGCCGCAAATCCGTCGTTCCCGCGCAGGCGGGAACCCCTCATGGACCGCATGTCTCCCCTCTCCCAACGTCCATTCGACCACCGGGAGAGGGAATGGCCGCAGGCCGGAGTGAGGGCGCCGCAGCGGAATCCTCCCCCTTTGAAAAAGAGGGTTGGGGGGATTTCGTCATCAATGAACTGCCCCGGCAGATCCTGCCGGGGGCCGCGGCATGAATGCCGCGGTCAGGATGACCGATGGTCAAGCCCGGCGGGCTTCCGGCGACAGCCGTATCTTGACCGCGTCCCTCGTGGGCGCGGCAGAGCAGAAAAATTACTCGAGGCGAAAATGGCCGAAAATATCAGAATGACAGGACCGTCCCCTTTGGACCCTTTCACAAAATTGATGGAAAGAATCCGACGCTCTTTTATGCAGTTGAACGGGATCTTGCCCATCAGATAATCAATGGAATCAAGAGTGGCAGCTTGAAAATGGAAGGCGTTCAACAGGTGGTTTAATCACTGACCAGTGCCTTTTAAATCGAATTCATGAATGTCCCAATGTTGACCATGTGACAAAGGGCTGACACTCCACGCGAACAATTTAAGATGTCCACCTTCTTTCTGAAAGTCTGTACAGGACAACTGATCGTGCGGCAGGTTCCCGGCACAATCTCCCCGAGATGCTTCTCAACCAGGCCTTCTCCCTCTTGGACCGACCCCTTCTCCCTCTTCATTCGGCTTAAAGTGGACCCCGTGTCCAGGACCACCTGGACGGTTGTTTAATGTGATTCCTCCGGTTTCCTTTTCGTTCCATCCATTCAGATTCCAGAGGGTTCGTCCGGAGACGACCGGTTGTCTGTCACCAGGCAGCCGCATCGAA
>JAKQNG010000310.1 GCA_029565915.1 Deltaproteobacteria bacterium | reverse complement strand
TAACGGGGCCAGAACCCGTCGTCCTGCCGTTAGACGATTCCCGAATGGCGAGTGGCTATTTATCCTCACTGTTCTGGTGTGTCAAGGGGATGGCCGTTTTTTCAACGGCTCCGGAGGAAACAGCGATCCGGCAGTCCGGACGCGCTCCGCAGCGAACGGGATTGTGCGATGAACCGGCTGGTCACCCCGTCGCGATATCCACTTGCGGGATGGCTCAGGTTGTCCAGACGATCATTCAAATCGAGCAGTGCGAGCTCGCGCAGGTACTTGCCGATGATGGAGGCCACGGCGATGGGCAGATGGCTGCCGTCTCCGTCCCGGATGAACGAAATGGTGAGGTCGCCGGTGCGATACGTGCTTTCTGCCGGTGTTTCTGTCTGCGCCAGGGCGGCGACGCCCGCCTTGTGAAGCCAGGGCAGGTAGCATCTGGTGCTGCCGATCTTCCCGCACAGGGCCAGCGTCGGTTCACCCGGATATCGTTGCTGCAACTCGCGGACAAGGGTGATCATCAGGTGGAAGTCATATTCGAGTTTGTTGATTGGACTGTTTGTCAGCGCCGCGTTGTACGCACCGGGACAGACAGAGATGGCGCAGGTGCAGAGCGGTTGAATGGAACCTGTCCGGAAAGGCGGGGTTGCGGCGTCGTCAACAATGGGCGTTGATGAGGTCCATACGGGAAGGGTGCGCAACCGTCCGGTCCGGCAGATGCGGGGCGCATGGTCCGGGCAGGGTTCGGATATCGGCAGACAGATGCTGGATTCCAGCTCATGTCCATCGGTTGCGTCAATCCCGAATACCCGCAGCCAGCGCAGCGCCCATTCTTCGGCTCTGGAGAATTGTCCGCGATGGAATACTTTTTTAGAATCGTCCGCATGCAGTCCGGCTGCGCAGAGCTGCCAGAATTGTTCCGGTGCGTAGTAATCGGCCCGGAAGGCGGTGGCGGTGACCACCAGAGGACCGAGGATGGGGCCGAGTCCGTTTTCATCCACACCGACAATCAGCATGATGGATTTTCCGGCGCAACGAGATGCACGAAGATTTCACGGTTGCCCTTTGGTCCGGCGATGCAGGATTCACTGGTACCCGCGCATACGAGGCCCATGGATGCGCCACACCGGATGACCGTCTGAACAGCGTCCAGTCGGTCTGCGTCGTTTCGGACGACACCGCCCCTGCCGACCCGCTCGGGGCCCACTTCGAACTGCGGTTTGACCATTGCAACGATTTCGCCGCCCGGTGACAGGCAGCGCAGAACCGCATCGAGTATTTTTGTGATGGAAATGAACGAGACATCGATGACGGCCAGCTCCGGGCGCAGATCGAACATGGAGGGATTCAGGTCTCTTGCGTTGGTCTGCTCGAAGCTTCTGACCTGTGGATGCGTGCGCAGTGCGTAGTCCAGCTGGTTGGTTCCCACGTCGATTGCGTAGACCAGCCGCGCGCCACGCTGCAGACAGCAGTCCGTGAATCCACCGGTGGATGCCCCCACGTCGAGAATGATGCGGTCACGTACGCTGACATTCAGGTCATCGAGGGCCCCGTTGAGTTTGATGCCACCGCGGGAGACGAAGGGCAGGTCTTCCTTGATCCGGATGGAGGCCTCCGTGTCAACGGGAGTGCCGGCCTTGGTAACGGCCGTTTCGTTGACCAGAACGCGGCCCGCCATGATGAGGGACTGGGCTTTCTGACGCGATGCGACCAGACCCAGATCGACAACGAGCCGGTCGATGCGGACTTTTGTCATTTCGTCTGCCTGGCACAGTTGTTTCCGAAGCGGGACACGTCAATGTAACCGGCGTAGAGTTGTCCGGACAGGTATTCCGCATCCGGCGGGTCAGATTTGGCGGGCCGTCGGATGAAGCTGTTGACGACCGATCCATCGTGCATGTGCGTCATGGGCCCGTCCGGGGAAAGGACGATCTGTCTTTGGATGCCACCGGTTTCCGTGACCACAATGTGGCGACCGCGCTGCGTTTCCACAACGATGCCGGCACCGGTAAACCAGTCGTCTTCCCCGCCGTTGGCATTGCTGTCCACCTGATTGTGAAAGAGTGCAATATCACCGACCTGCAGATCGGAACCGGTGCGATAGGCATCCATTTTTCGGGCGGCATCGACAATCGCCGCCAGGTTGGACGGAGAACCGCAGGACTGCCATGCGGGATCCCTGAGCACGGCGGTGATGAGTCCTGATCCCCGATCATCATTCGGCGCACTTGATGCAAACCAGTTGCGGGCAAATGCTGCGGATCGGCGGCGGAAGTCATTGTCATTTTCTTCGATGGCAGGTGTCGATCTCCCGCTCCGGATAATCGTTCCACTGTTCCAGCCGGTGCGGAAAAGAGGGGATGTGTGCAGGGGCGTGTTCACCATGTCGACGCTGCCGCAGGCCGCGGTGGTGGCTAGCGCGAAAATCAGGGCTCTGTACCGGAACGTGTTCATGGCGGAATAGTACGGTTTTTCACAAGGTAGATTCAAATTTCCGGCCTGAGTTGAAGGCGACTGCAGTGGTAAAACGGTGATGAAACTTCCTTTGAGATGCCTTGACAAACTGAAATTGATTTCATTACTCTTTAGCCCCTTGTAACGGTTCTATCAGCCGCTCGGAGGTCTAAGTTGAACGACGAACTGGAAAAAACAGAAAGCTCTGAATCGACCGAAGCGAATGCCGACAGTAGAAATGCGGTGAGCGTCGCTCCGGCACCTGCAATTGGATCTGCCAGGCCCAGTGGCGGCCTTCCTGGACTCGGCGGGAAACCCGGCGGCGGCCTGCCCGGACTCGGCGGGAAACCCGGCGGCGGCCTGCCCGGACTCGGTGCGCAGCCCGGCGGTGGCCTGCCCGGAATGGGCGGGGTTCCTGCCGGTATTCCACCGGTTGCCGCAGGGGCACCGGTCCCGACGTTCATCCAGAAACAGCAGGAGCAGGCCCGTCAGGAAGCGATGGCCCGTGACCCCTTTGCGGCCGGAAATCTGCCTGCGCAACGTTCGTCCTTTGTTCCCGCCGGGCAGGGTGACATCGAGGCGTCCGGTTCGTTGACCGGCGTCGAAGGGCTGAGCAAGAGCCGGATGCCCATGATCATTTTCGGTCTGGTGGTCGGCGTCGTGTTCTTCGGTCTGGGGTATGGGGCCGGTCTGGCGGTGAATACCCGCGGCATGCTGAACAAGGTGCTCCGCGATGCCTGGATTATCCAGTATGAGATGAACAGGCTGCGGACCCTCCACGGCGAGGTGCAGGGCATGGTGGGAACGGCGCTGGCTGACGCGCAGCAGAAGAAGTTTCACAAGGGACACGTGGATTTTCTGGCAGAGAAGGTCTCCGGCAATCCGTTTGACGCAAAGCTGTTCACCGACCGGAATTTCAATTCACTGAATCCGCTGGTGGTGCAGATGATGGCGGGCCTTTTCCGCAACTGGGAGGCGCTTTCTTCCCAGATCGCCGAACATCGACAGGCCACCAACAACGATGAAAAGCCGCTGAGCGCTGCGGGCGAGGAGTTTCAGAAGCTGCTGACAACCAACTACGGTGTTATTTTCGGACGCAACGAGCAGGCCGACGGCGCTCTGGAAGCCAATCTGGTGGTGCTTGGTGCGATGGATGGCAAGGACGTACAGATTCAGCTGAAACCAGGCACCTACGGTGAAGAGAAACGGGAACTCTACAACCCCGAAGGTGCGGATGATCGGTTAACCAAGGAACCGGAAAAGTACGTGGTCGTGGTCGGGCAGCAGAGTAAACAGTCCCTGCTGCAGAACGCCACTCAGTCTCATTTCACCGAGTATCTGAAACGCCTCGAGGATATGGCGACCTTGCTCAAGGTGATGGAAGAGCAACAGAACAACATGTTCGGTCCGCTGGATGACAACTGCTCCCGCGAACCGGTATCCTTCCTCGCCCGGGGAGTTGATCCGGAAGCCGAGTTCCAGGAATACAAGGCCAAGGTCGAATCCGCCGCGCCCGCCGCGGAATAGCCGTTCTTCTTCTCCTCCACCTGACAGCTGTTGTATGAGGACCTGAAAACCTGGTCAGCTGCAGAGGCCGACCAGACCTTCGATGCGGCGATGGATGAACTTTTCGCCGGGGCTGAATTTTCGGGACAGCTCGCCGAGGGTTGTCAGATATCGATGCATCTCCGGGCAGCTGCGGTACCCGGTTCGGCGCACTGAATTGTACAGCAGGTCAACCGATTTGCGGGGAATGAGACGCCGGATCGTGTTGAAGAAACTGAAGATGTCGCTGATGCGTTCAGGGGCCTGTGTCGCGATGCCGATTTCCACCAGGAGTTCCACGATCGCTTCCAGATCCTCCTCTTTCGATTCGCCGGTTGATTCCTTTTTAATGGCGGACTCGATGAGGCTGGCGGTCAGCTTGAGTGCTTCGTCGCTCCGGTTGAGGCTCAGCGCCTTTCTGGCCAGACCCGAAATCATCTGGCCGGAGTGCACATTGGGCAATCGGGTGTCGTTCTCCGGGTCTTCCGCACTGTCGGCCACATCGATCCGGGGAGGCGCCGTGCGGCTCGTCAGATCCCGGGACCTGCCGCAGGATGGACAGATGTGGTCGTCCATGGACATCCAGTGCCTGCAGTGGGGACAGGCGACGAGTCCCATGGTGTTCTTGGCAGCGGCGGAGACCTTGATTTCCTGCTTGACGGCAGCTACCCGGATCATCTGATGGCCGATTTTTACCTCGTCTCCGTCCTTGAGCCGGACGCGACCGGTCACCGGCGTTCCGTTCACACTGCACCCGTTTCGACTTCCCCGATCTTCAATGAACAGGTCTTCGTCGATCCGGGTCAGCGTGGCATGAACCCGGGAAACGCTCGGGTCATCAAGCACCAGGTTGCAGTCGAGACTTCGACCGATGTCGAAGGTCCCTTCCGGCGCCTCAATGCTCGAATTCTGATAAATGATCCGGTATTTTGTCATCGGTCTCCCGAATTCAGCAGCGTTTCCAATGCAGATGCCTGCGATGCCATGTTTCTGTCCCGCAGCCGGTTCACATATCGGCGCGCGAGATCGATTGCCGTCGGCAGGTGCCCATCTTTTGACAGGTCAGCTATGGTGCCAAATAGCTCCATCGGCATGACCTCAGCCGATTCGGCCCAGGCCTCGACCATCCACTCCAGCCAGCGGGTGCTTTTTCGATGGCGCGCGATGGCCAGCATCGGGCCGGACATTCTTCCGAGCGTATCC
Organism: Deltaproteobacteria bacterium; assembly: GCA_029565915.1. Classification (GTDB taxonomy): domain Bacteria; phylum Myxococcota_A; class Polyangia; order JAAYKL01; family JAAYKL01; genus JAKQNG01. The sequence continues at coordinate 6,355 of JAKQNG010000310.1, read as the reverse complement.
GCATCCCTCTGATTGCTTTCATATTCCGTCACACGGGTTTCCAGCGAGCGTTCCGCCTGATCGAAATTGCCCTTCTTGATCGCCTTTTCCACGACATCTATCAACATGTCCGCCGTCCAGCGGGTTACGGCGGAGGGCCGATCGAAATGGATGGGTACGGTGGTGTCCGTTTTAATCAGCGCACTGCAGTGGGGACATCTGGTGACATTGACGGCCACCGGTGTGCGACACGAAGGACAGTGTCGCATGGCGCCGGTCGTTCGAAACGAACGGCGGGCGTTGGTCTCGATGATGAAGATCATTTCGTGGCCGCCGATGCGGATTCGATCACTGTTGGCAAGTGGCCGCCGGCCCTGAAGTCGTTCGCTGTTGACCAGAACTCCGTTGCGGGAGTCCAGGTCCTCGATCTCGGCGGTGTCTCCGGTGAGGTGAATCCGTGCGTGTTCCCTGGAAACCAGTGGATCTTCCAGCGTGAGATTGCAGGCGGGGGAGCGTCCGATGGTGAAGTCACCGAGCTGCAGGTCGATCTGCTGGAACAGGAATTTCAATCTGTACTTCGTGTCAGTTGTCATCGTTGTCCGCAGGGTGGCCCGGGTAACGGACAAGATAATCTATTTTCGGTAAATGCGCACGTTTTTCGGGTCGGGAAAATGCCGGAGCGGCGGGGCAGAATCAGAAGAGGCTATCGACTTCTTCGTCAGAAATCGGTTTGGACTCCTGTTTCTTTGCGGGTTCAGATTTTTTAGGCGACGACTGTGTTCCGGTATCTCCGAATCCGCCGTCGTTGTGCGCTTTTCCCGTGTACTGATCGATGACGCTTTCCTGATGATCGTCCATGTCGACGCTGGTCACCGCCCGTTCGATGGTACTGGCCACGTCGTCGGAAACCGTCGTCGTGTCTTTCTTGCCTTCGCGGGTGCGCAGTTTGTCCAGGTTGGTTTCGGTGACTGCCGCGGACAACCGGAGTCCGTACACACCGAAAAACTTGGAACCGTCCAGGATGGCGGCATAGCTGTCCTCATCCCGCCAGACGATTTTCTGGAGGTTACCTTCTTCGTCTACGATTTCCTGACCGGGCGTTCCCATCATGGCTTCGATGGTGCCATTGAATTCTTCGAGGGTGATGCCGCCGAGCTGATCGATGCGGAACAGTCGCACCCGTTTCCAGAAACGGTCGTTGATGAAGAACAGGTATTCCACATATTTTCCCGCATCCCACACGAGCATGGATTCGCCGTTGTTGTGCATGAACTCGCTCGATACCATGTGGGACTCGTACCCGGTGGTCTGGCCGTTATACGCCACGTAACTGTTTTTCACCTTGTTGAGTTCCTTGGTCATCGCCGTCCGGATGCGGTCTTCGGCCAGCAGATCGCCCGACTGGGCCTTCATCTGCTCTTCGTAAATCGCTTTGATTTTCTTTTCGAAAATCGAGAATACTTTTTTCACCGACATGCCCCAGACGAGTTCTTCCATCAGGCCCGCAATTCCTTCGCCGCGGGGCCAGAAGGAGGGATCCTGGAGATTACTCTTCTTGCCCCTGGCCTTCATGGGCGGGACTTTTCCTTTTCCTTCGCCGGGAATGGCCAGTCGTTCATCTTCGGCGGTCAGCACCACATCCTCGTAGCCTTGAATGCCGTCGGTTTCCCCGATTTCCGGTTCGGCGAAATCGGACGCGGGATCGGCGGGAGCGGTCGGTTCCTGCTGGGCGGTTTTAGAAGCGCAGGAGATGGACAGTGCCATCAGCCCCGCGAGCACGACAATCTTCTTTTCAGTCATCTGCTGATTCCTCCTCGATACTCACGAACGGAGTCTGTTGTGGTTTGATTGCAGGCCGCATCTTATCACGCACACAACCGGATCCAAGTTCATTTTTTACAATCCCGCTGTTCAGAAAAACCGCAATATACGGTATGGAGCCGTAGGATTTCCGCGTTGCGCGAAATCAGGGAGACCCATGCCATTACAATTGAAGACAGTGTACCTTCCCGGGGTGATTTTTATGCTCGTTCTCTTCTGTCCGCTGGCAACACCGGCGGGTGAAGGGGCAGACTTCGAGGGTTTGAAACGAGAGATCGCCGCCCTCTGCGCAAAGACCCCCGGGAACGCCTCGGTCGGTGTGGCGGTGATGGATGTGGTTTCCGGCGAGGTGGTGTACGCGTTGAACGGCGATGCGCCCCTGAACCCGGCTTCCAATGCGAAAATTGTCACGGCGGCGGCGGCCCTGAAAATCCTGGGCCCGGAGTACCGCTTCACGACGGAACTGTACGGGAAAGTGGAAGGGCGGGGCATCGCCGGTCCACTGTACATCAAAGGACACGCGGACCCCGACCTGGAGACGGCCGACTTTCGACGGATGGTGGCGGAACTCAAGGCGGACGGCGTGCGTCGGGTGGGCGGCGGCGTCGTTGTGGACGACTCCTTCTTTGATGGGGAAAACCTGCCCTTCGCCTTTGATCAGCAGCCCGACGAGGACAATCGCTTCCGGGCGCCGGTAGGGGCGGTTTCCCTGAACCAGAACGCTATCGCGATCCGGATTGCTCCCGGCGATGCGCCCATGGGCCGGGCCATGGTCTCCCTGGACCCGCCCGAATACGCGGTGCTCCAGAACGACGCGCTGACCATGTCGGGTGGCCCCTTCAGTCCGCGGATATCCGCTGCGCCTTTTGAGGATCGCACCCGCATCCGCGTCTGGGGCCAGGTGCCGACGGGGACGCCGGGCACCTGGTACTACCGGCGGATTGACAATCCGTCCCTGTTTGCCGGGTATGGATTGAAAGGGGTGTTGAAGGACGCGGGGATTGCCGTGGGAGGCGATGTGCGGATCGGGGACATTCCGCCGGGGACACCGCTGCTGGCGCGGACCACATCGGAGCCCCTGTCGTCGGTGCTCTGGCAGACCGGGAAGATGAGTAACAATTTTGTGACCGAGATGGTGCTGAAAACCATCGGTGCCCGGGCCGGGAAAGGCCCTGCCACATGGAAAGAGGCTATCGGCGCAGTGGAATCTCTGCTGGAGGAATGGGGACTTCCCCGCGGATCGTATGTCTATCGGAACGGTTCCGGACTGTTCGATGCGAATCGTCTGTCTGCGGTGCAGTTCTGCCGGGTGCTGCGGGCCGCCTACATGGACAGCACCATCCGGCCGGAATTTCTGTCCCAGCTGGCGACCGGCGGCGTGGACGGGACCATTGAATCCCGGTACACGGAGGCCGAGTCCAGACGCTATGTGCGGGCAAAGACCGGCACCCTGGACAGCGTCTCTGCCCTGTCCGGATACGTGCTGGACCGCGAAGGCCGGCATCCGGTGGCGTTTTCCGTCCTGGTGAATGACGCATCCGGGTACGTGTCGGCGGCAAGGGAATACCAGGAAAAAATCGTGAATGCGATCGCCCGGCATCTGAACCGGTGACGGGCGACGAGATGAATACCTGCCGATGACAAAACCGGACGCCATTTTTTCCATATTGTCTGTCTGGATACTGCTCCTCCCGTCGTGTGCGCAGGAACCGGCGCCTCAGCCTGTGGTCACGGACACCGTCTCCGATTCCGGCTCCGGGGAGGAACCGACCGATACGGACACGGGTCAGTGCACCAACGTGATTGTGGCCACCGTCCGCGATTTCACCGATGCCCATCCCGATTTCGAGCGGGCGGATGCGGGATGGGGACCCGCCCGGGGCCTGATTCGCGACACACTGACCGAAGATCGGAAACCCGTGTACAACCGGCTCCGCGGCGACTGCCAGCTGCAGGAGAACGGCACGTGCATCCCGACGGTCAACTGGGGCAACACGCCCATGTGGGGAGTGGAAACTGCGGACGGCTGGACCGCGGAGGAAACCTTCTCCACCTGGTATCGGGATGATCGGGATTTTGCACAGCCCTTCGACTGGTATGCCGGTGGCGAACTGAACCGGACATTCCTGCGGGAAATTCACCTGATGCCCAGTGAGGAGAATCCGGGCAGTTTCGTTTTTGAGAGCAATGCGTTTTTTCCCCTTCAGGTGAACGAAGGGTTCGGCGAATCCCCCGAAGGAGCCGGACACAATTTTTTGTTCACAACGGAGATTCACCTCCGCTTCGAGTACATTGCCGGGCACATCTTCACGTTTCGCGGCGACGACGATCTGTGGATTTTTGTAAACGACCGACTGGCCCTGGATCTGGGCGGCCTGCACGAACCGTTCGAGGGCGTCATCGATTTCGACGCGCAGGCGCTGAAGCTGGATATTGTGTCCGGCGGGATTTACGCGATGGACATTTTTCATGCGGAGCGCCACACGGCCCAGTCAAATTTCCGCATCGAGACCAACATCCGCTGCTTTGTTCCGGTTGTCGTCGAGTAGGGGAGTCCGGAAAGGATCATCGAACGGCGCAGTTCTGTCCATCGCCGCAGTCGGGTCTATGGTAGAGCATCGGCAGGGAGGTGTAATTTCATGGATGCGTATCGTTTCATATTCATGGTGCTGATTCTATCTGGCGCGGTCGCCTGCGAAAAGGACGTGGCCACAACGGTGGACGGTGACGCCGACAGCGACGGGGATACGGATGGGGATGCCGACGGTGACGCCGACAGCGACGGGGATGGGGATGGCGACGTGGACTCGGATGACTGCGACAGCCTGCTTGAAATCACTGTGCGCGATTTTGACGAGTCCCATCCGGACATGCAGCGTTCCGATCCCGGTTGGGGCCCTCTGGCCGGTGTTCTGGAAACCGGTCTGAATGCGGACCGCAAACCCATTTTCTCCAGCATCGACGGCACGCATACGTGGAAGACGGATCAGGAGGACGGCGCGCTGGTAAAGAACTGCTGGGACAGCGGGCCGGGAACGCCCGAAACCTGTTATGCGGGCACGGTTCCCATGTTTGACGGCGCAGAGAGCTTTAACGACTGGTACCACGACACCAGCGCGAATATGCGCTTTGAAAAGCAACTTCCCATGGTGGAGGACCCGCCCGGCTCCGGAAACTTCGTGTACGACTCTGAAGCATTTTTTCCGCTGTCTCCTGACGAAGGGTTCGGCATTACGCCGTCCAGCGACAATCCGACGCAGCAGAATTACCTGTTCACCACGGAGATCCACCTGCTGTTCACCTATCGGGAAGGGCAGCGATTCACCTTCCGCGGCGATGACGACCTGTGGATTTTCGTGAACGGGAAGATGGCCCTCGACCTCGGCGGCATGCACCTGCCGTTTACGGGGACCCTCGATTTTGACGCGCAGGCGGAGGACCTGGGCATCGCGCCCGGCTACATTTACAACATGGATATTTTCCATGCGGAGCGCCGCACGGTGGGCTCCAACTTCCGCATCGAAACCAACATCAGCTGCTTTATTCCCGTCGTCATCGAGTAAGGCCCTCATCCGGGAGGGGGGCGGAGCCGCACCGGGAACCATCGAGTGCTACCCGTTTGACTTTATTTGCTACCGGGATATGCTGCCCCCATGATTGATTCCACCGCTGTACTGGTTTCCACCGCCTTTTCCATTGCACTGTTCCACACGGTGGCGTCGCCGGATCACTACCTGCCCTTCGTGCTGCTCGGAAAGGCCGAAAACTGGCCCCTGCGGCGTATCCTGCGCGTGACGGTGCTCTGTGGCGCGGGACATGTCCTCTCATCCCTGCTGCTGGCAACACTGGGCGCGGCCCTGGGCTGGTCGGCCCTTGGTGCGGAGTGGCTCAATGGCATCCGGGGAAACCTGGCGGCCGGCGCCCTTGTCCTGCTGGGACTTGCCTACATGATCTGGGGCATTTTCCGGGCCCGGCGACACGGCAGTGACGGGCACGTGCATCTTTCGGCGGGCGGGCAGTGGACGGTCCGGGCGCTGTTTCTCATTTTTGTTTTCGGTCCCTGCGAGCCCATGATTCCGCTGGTCATGGTCCCGGCGGCGCAGCACAGCCCCACGGCGCTCCTCGCCGTTTCCTCCGTTTTTGCCGTCACCACCATCGCCGCCATGGCCGCCGCCGTCGCCGCCGCCCATGCGGGCATCGCCCTGTTCGAATTTCGCTTTGTCCGGCGGTACATCCATGCGTTTTCGGGCTTTGCGCTCTGCGCGAGCGGCCTGCTGATCACCGTTCTCGGCGCCTGATGATCGTCGCTGCCCATCCGGGGAAATGGCTTGCCCAATCAGATTTTGTCCGATATATGAAGGCTTCAAAAACGGGGTTCCCACAGGCGGGTTCCTCTTTTACAAGCGGAGGAAAAGTTGAACGAACTCGCTCAATATCTCATAGATAACCTGATTCTCGATTTTGAAGGAGAAGTGACCACCGAGATCGTCCGGGAATTTCTCCGCAAGGATGACAGCGCCCCGGCGCGCGCGTTACTGCAGAAAATCATTGAAGA
>JAKQNG010000281.1 GCA_029565915.1 Deltaproteobacteria bacterium | reverse complement strand
TGCTCGCCGCGCGGTTCGAAGCGGAGCTGAAGGAATTCCTGGCCGCGTACTGGCTGGCATCTGCCGCGTACCGTGCCGGCAACTACTACGTGGATTTTCCGATGGGCTCGTGTCGGCCGCCGCTCATTGAACTGGCGGCGTAGAGCGCCGCAGCCACCACATCACGTCGAAACCGGCGATGAAACGACCGCGCGATGGCGAGGTCTGCGCTGTGACGAAAAACTGCTCACCTGCCCGCCTCCTGCCCCGTCGAATTGTTCACGAATTCTGCTTCGAACACCTCGCCCGCCCCGGCAAACCGGATCAATTCATCCGAAAATCCTCCGCCGCCAACCTCCGCCAAACATCACTCCCAGCAATGGTGGACGTATCAGATGGCGGAGCCCAGCAGTGCGTCCAACGCTGCTGCCGTCTTTGTCCAGGGATGGGCCAGATGGGAAAGGCGATGGCGGAGAAGAACAAACGAATCCCGATGCCGACAGGCGGCTACCGCTTCGCCGAACGCGCCTTCCATTGTGCGTCCTGTTCCGTCACCGAAATGAACGGCACTGCCCGATGACAGTGATGAGTCCAGATCGACTGTAGCATCGGCCGCATCCCGGTGAACCAGGGGAACCGTCTGCAGGGGCAGGCAGTCCGCCACCTGCCGGGCATCCGCGCACAGCTGAAAGTCACAACCGGCGGTGACCGCTGTCAATTCGCCACCGGGAAGCAGTGCCAGTCGATCCGGATACTCATCGGCCAGGCCTGTCAGGATTTCCGACGGCGCACCGATCAGCACGACCTGGACATCCTGTCGCAGCAGCCGCCGCAAAACATCCACATCCATTTGTCGGGTATCTCCCCAGAAAACCAGCGGCACATCCGCCACGGGCAGACCCCAATCGTACTGGCATCGCGCTTTCCAGGAAGGCTTGTCGAAATCCGTCGGCACCGCAACAGAAGTGGCCATCGGAAGCACCAATGCCCGTCCGTCCGCGACCATCCGCCCTGCGGCACCTCCCTGCGCCGTCAGTCGCCGTGCCGTTCCTCGCCCCATCACCAGCAGACCGTCGTCCGGACCGATGACCACCTCGGGCCCGTCGCCGCAAATCACGTGAACGATCCGCCATGAGGCGCCATTGGGTCGGACAGGACGAAACGCCCCGTTCATCACCACGACCCCGTCACAGGAGGGCATACCGCCGCCATCGAGCAGAGCCGTTGCCGCAGCCCCCAGCAGGCCGGGCGTGGAAACTCCGCCGCCATCGAGGAGCAGCACATTGACCCCCGCCGCCGTGCGTCCATCAAAGCGCACAAAGGAAGCGGTGTCCCCGTCCGCGGACACCTCCACCCGGTTGAGTCGGCGTGCCAGCGGGACGGGCGCCGGAGCAGCAGACGCCGCCAATGGCATGATCAGACTGACCTCGGCGCCGTTGCGGACCATCTGGGCCGCCAGGCCGGCAGTTACCGCAGACAGCGGCGAGTCGGTGAACGGTGCAAATTCGGAACACAGAATGCTGATATGCATGAAACTACCTCAACCGAAGGGCCGCCCCGGGCAGCGGCATCGTTGTTTTTCCGCCCTCGCGTATAGCACTTCCGCCCCCGGGGATAAACCTCTTTGCTCCGCCCAGAAATCGCTTGGAAATCCGCCCCGGTGTGTCATAAGGAGCAACCATGATCGTGTCCATTCATCCCGACCATCCGCAACCGCGAAAAATCAAACAGGCCGTGGACGTCCTGCGGGACGGCGGCGTCATCGCCTATCCTACGGGGACCGTTTTCGGTTTCGGCGCAGATGTGTTCAACAAAAAGGCCGTCGACAAGGTGTACCGCATCAAGAATACGTCGGCGAAAAATCACAAGCCCTTTTCGTTCCTGTGCGCGGATCTGTCCGACATCAGCCGGTACGCCATTGTGCCCAACAACGCCTACCGCCTCATGAAGCGACTCGTTCCCGGTCCCTACACATTCATTCTGGAAGCCACGCGGGAAGTGCCGAAACTCTGCATGAGCCCTCGCAAGACCGTCGGCATCCGCGTGCCCGACCATCCCGTGGCCCGGGCCATCCTGCAGGAACTCGGCGGTCCCGTCATCTCCACATCCGCCCAGCGCGTGCAGGACGAACTGCCCCTCAACGACCCGGAAGAGATCGCCCGCGTGTTTGCCGAGGTCGACATGGTCCTCGACGCGGGACTCGGCGGCATGACCCCGTCCACGGTCCTCGCGTTCAACGAATACGGCGAAGTGGAAGTCATTCGCGAAGGCGCCGGCCCCGTGGACAACCTGACGTAGGCAACGCAGTCGAAATTTTCATCGTTTTATTTCAAATCCAATATAATTCACTCATGACGTGGTGGATGAGATTGTCCGGAGCAGCCCTGCTGTGTCAGCTTGCGTACGGAGTCGTCCCTGAAAAACCGCAAAGGCCCCGGGAAGATTGATATCTTTTCGTTGTGATTCGTGATCAAATCACCATGAAACCGCCGATCGGCCCGAAAAGCTGGTGATTTGATGCAGCCCAAAACCCAAGAAAAGACCTCT
>JAKQNG010000260.1 GCA_029565915.1 Deltaproteobacteria bacterium | reverse complement strand
TCAGCACGCCACCCTGTTCGATTCCATGTCCTGCATCGACAACGTCGCGCTGCCCATCCTCAAGCACAACGACATCCGTCCCCACCGGGCCAGGGAGCGGGCCCTCATCTACATGACGCAGGTCGGCGTGGCGCACCTGGCGGATCGGGATCCGGCCATGCTGGGTCCGGGCTTGCGCAAGCTGGTTGCCATCGCAAGGACGCTGACCCTGGAACCGAAGGCGATTCTGTTCGACGAGCCGACCACTGGTCTTGATCCCTTGGCTGCGCGGAAATTCGATGCGCTGGTTTCGGGTCCCCTTCGCCAATCGGGCATGACGCAGGTGATCGTGTCCCACGATGTCCGGTCCATTTTTGAGGTGGCCGACCGCGTGGCCATGTTGCACGACGGTGCGCTGCGATTTCTGGGAACACCGAAGGAACTGGAAACCTGCGAGGATTCTGTGGTAGTGAAATTCATACAGGGCCAACCCTGACAGGAGCGAGCATGGGTGCTGGACACACGGATGAAAAGAGACTGGAGCTGAAGGTCGGCGCCATGATTCTGTCGGCCCTCGCAATCCTCGTCGTGTTCCTGCTGATTGTAAGCGAAATCCAGTTCGGCAACACAAAGGATCTGGTCATTTATTTTCAGAATCCCGGAGGGCTGTCGCCCGGCGTGGCCGTGAAGGTCGCGGGGCGAAACGTGGGGAAGGTGACCGAGATGACCTTTGTGGGCCAGAATGGGCCGGTGAATCCGCTGACGGGCAGGCCTTCTCTGGTGCGCGTGCGGATGGAAATCGAAGAAGGCGCCTTCCGTTCCATGCGCGAGGATGCGCGATTCTACATCACCACCAAGGGCGTGCTCGGCGATCCGTTTCTGGAAATCGACCCCGGGGTGTCGCGTAAATCCATTGATGCGACACAGAAGTTGTTCGGTACCGATCCACCGCGCCTCGATCTGTTCCTGGCCGATGCAGCGGAACTGGTCCGTGCACTGAACCGGTTGCTGGTGACGAACGCCGACAATCTGGATCAGTTGATCAAGGGCAGTGCTGGTCTGGTGACCGCTGCCGACGCGTTTGTGAATGCACCGGACGAGGAAGGTGACGGCGGACACGGTTCCCGGATTACCCGCATCATGGAGAATGTGGAGCAGCTGACCCTCGATGCCCAGGTGCTGTTGAAAAACGTCAACGACAAGTATGTCGATAATCCGTCCATCGATCAGACCCTGCGCAACATGCAGTCGATCAGCGGCAAGCTGGATCGGGAGATTCAGCCGCTCATTACCGATATCCGGGAAACCATGGAAGTGCTGAATCGGGTGGGCAATACCATCGGGCCTGAGGAGCAGAAATCCATCCGGCAGTCCCTCCAGAAACTGCAGGACATCGCCCAGCGTGCAGACGCCACAGTGGCGCGGCTGGATCGGATGGTGACCCGGATTGAGAACGGGGAAGGCACCGTGGGGCAGATGCTCTCCGACGAAGAAATTTACGACGACCTCAAGGAACTGCTCCGCGACATCAAGCAGCATCCCTGGAAACTCATCTGGGAAGAGTGAGTGCGCGGACATCCGGACCCTCCCGGATTCAAAGGGTTTTTCCCGATTCATACTGAACAGGTGTCTTGCATTCATAGTTGACCCGCGCGGTTGATCTAAGATAGATTGATCCCACGGATTTCCGGGGGCTCAGGAGGCAATATGTCATTGGCTGATAACAGACTCGGCGAACTGCTTGTCCGCGAGAAAATGATCACGCTGGTGGAGCTCCGGAAAGCGCAGGAGCTTCAGAAGCAGAGCGGCGATAACCTCGGCAAGAGCCTTGCCAAACTGGGATATGTTTCTGATGACGAAGTGACCGAGTTCATTGCCGGTCAATACAATGTTCCGTCCATCAACCTGGCCGAATACGAAATTGAACAGGCAATCATTGACCTGGTTCCCAGAGAAGTGGCGGAGCGGCACAAGATCATCCCGGTGTCCCGCGCGGGTACGTCCCTCGTGGTCGCCATGTCCGATCCCACCAATCTGCACGCCATCGACGACATCAAGTTTCTGACCGGATACAACGTGGAGCCCGTCGTGGCATCCGAGAGTTCCATCGAAGCGGCGCTGGAACGCCACTACAGCACGCCCCTTGCTGCCTACGATGAAGTGATGGACGGGTTCGACGAAGGGGAGTTCGATTTCGGTGACGAGGAAGAAATGGGGGAAAACGTCTTCGAGCTGGAAAAACTCAGCGAAGACGCGCCGGTGGTCCGCCTCGTGAACCTGATCCTCGTCAATGCCATCAAAAAAGGCGCGTCGGACATTCACGTGGAACCCTACGAGAAGGCGCTGCGCATCCGCTACCGGGTGGACGGTGTGCTGCACGAGGAGATGAAGCCCCCCCTCAAACTGCGCAACGCCCTGACCAGTCGTTTGAAAATCATGAGCCGCCTCGATATCGCGGAGCGGCGCCTGCCCCAGGACGGGCGCATCAAGCTGAAGCTGGGCAAGGGTCGCGAAATGGACTTCCGCGTATCCGTTCTGCCCACGCTGTTCGGCGAAAAAGTGGTCCTCCGGTTGCTCGATAAATCCAATCTGCAGCTGGACATGACCAAGCTCGGGTTCGACCCCAAGCCCCTGGAGGATTTCAAGTCGGCCATCTACAATCCCTACGGGATGTGCCTGGTGACCGGCCCCACGGGTTCGGGAAAGACGACCACGCTGTATTCGGCCCTGTCCGAGCTGAACAAGGCCGATGTGAACATCTCCACAGCGGAAGATCCGGTGGAATTCAACCTGTACGGCATCAACCAGGTGCAGATGCACGAGGAAATCGGCCTCAATTTTGCGGCCGCCCTCCGATCATTCCTGCGGCAGGATCCGGACATCATCATGGTGGGCGAGATTCGTGACTTCGAGACAGCGGAAATCGCGGTCAAGGCGGCATTGACCGGCCACATGGTGCTGTCCACGCTCCATACCAACGACGCGCCGTCCACCATCAGCCGGTTGCTGAACATGGGTGTGGAGCCGTTTCTGGTCACCGCGTCCGTGAACCTGGTGCTCGCACAGCGATTGTCCCGGCGCATCTGCGCGGAATGCAAGATCGCAGATACTTCTGTTACAAAAGAGGCTTTGATCGAGGCCGGCGTGAAGCCGGAGGAAATCGCGAAGGGCTTCCAGCCGATGATCGGCAAGGGCTGTCCGAAATGCAATGACACGGGCTACAAGGGACGCGTGGCGTTGTACGAGGTGATGGTGTTCGATGATATCCTCAAGGATCTGGTTCTGCAGGGCTGTTCCACGGCGGAGTTGAAGGCGGAGGCCATCCGCCGGGGAATGTGTTCTCTGCGCATGTCCGGTTTGAAGAAAGTCGGCGAAGGGGTCACCACCATGGCAGAGGTGCTCCGCGTCACCGCGACGGATTGATCCCGGGGTCTGCCGCAAGGAGTGAATTGTGACGAACCTGCATCAGCTACTGAAAGCGATGATCGAGAAAGGCGCTTCGGATCTCCACATCACCACCGGTTCTCCTCCGCAGTTGCGGATTGACGGATCACTGGTGCCGTTAAAAACCGATCCGCTGGCGCCGCCGGATACCAAGCGGCTGTGCTATTCCATTCTCACAGAAGAACAGAAAGTGAAATTCGAGAAGGAGAACGAGCTCGATTTGTCGTTTGGTGTAAAGAATCTGGCCCGTTTCCGAGCGAATATTTTTGTGCAGCGCGGCGCCGTGGCCGGTGCGTTCCGTTCCATCCCGTTCAAGATTCTGACCATGGACGAGCTGGGGCTGCCCCCCATTGCCATCGAGCTGGCTCATCGGCCCAAAGGGCTCGTGTGCATCACCGGTCCGACCGGCGCCGGAAAGTCCACGACCCTCGCCGCCATCATCGACTATCTCAACACCAACAAGCGATTTCATATTGTTACCGTCGAAGACCCCATTGAGTATCTCCATCCCCACAAACGCTGTCTTGTCAATCAACGGGAAGTCGGGGCGGATACATATACTTTCAAAGATGCCCTGAAATATGTGCTGCGACAGGATCCGGACGTTGTGTTGATCGGCGAGATGAGAGATCGAGAAACGGTGGAGGCGGCGCTGACCATTTCGGAAACCGGTCACCTTGTGTACACGACGTTGCACACGAACAGCGCCGTTCAGACGGTCAACAGAATCATCGATTTGTTTCCACCCCATCAACAGGGACAGATTCGCGCGCAGTTGTCATTTGTGCTGCAGGGAATCCTGACCCAGCAGCTGCTGCCGAGGGCCGGAGGACCGGGGCGGGTTCTCGCGGCGGAGGTGATGATTCCCAATGCGGCCATGCGTAACCTGATTCGGGAAGACAAGGTACACCAGATGTATGCGCAGATGCAGGTGGGACAAGGGCAGCACGGAATGCTCACGTTCAATCAGTCACTGCTGCACCTGCTTCAGCGGCGGCTCATCACCATGGAAGAAGCGCTGGGGCGTAGTCAGGACGTGGACGAATTGAAGAACATGATTGCCTCTGCGGCGCAGAAGGCGAATGCGAACCGGTGATGATCCGTTTCTGGTTTTTTCAACGGGAACGGTCTAGAATCAACGGCGATTGAGTTCTCCGTAGAACAACGGGCGGGGTTGAGATGGCTGATTTTCTGTACGAGGCAAAGGATAAGTCCGGTCGAAACATTTCCGGGCAGATGAAAGGTGCTTCTGCTCAGGAAGTGGAGGCGCGCCTGCAGAAGGACGGGCTCGGCTCCATCAAGGTGCGCAAGAAGCCCATCGAAATCAACCTGCCCATCGGTCAGTCGGTCAATGCGAAGGATTTGAAGACGTTCACGCAGCAGTTCTCGACAATGATCGATGCGGGCCTCCCTCTGGTGCAGTGCCTGGATATTCTGGGGAGCCAGTGTGACAACAAGTATTTTGGAAAATGCCTGCTGGAAATCAAATCGACGGTGGAGGGCGGTTCCACTTTTTCCGATGCGCTGGCCAAGTTTCCCAAGATTTTTGATACGTTGTTTGTCAACCTGATCGCTGCCGGTGAGCTCGGCGGTATTCTCGACACCATTATGAAGCGATTGTCGGAATACATTGAAAAAAAGGAGAAGCTGCAGCGTCGTGTAAAGGGCGCCATGGTGTATCCTTCCGTGGTGCTCGTCATTACATTTGTCATCGTTTTCATCCTGCTCAAGTGGGTGGTTCCCACTTTTGAAAAGATGTTTGGTGATTTCGGCAACGCCGCGCTGCCCGCTCCGACCCAGGTGGTCATCGGCATCAGCAATAGTTTTCAGAACTGGTGGTACGTTATTCTCGGTGTCATTATCGGTTTCATTTTCGCTTATAAGACGTTTGTGCGAACGACATTCGGGCGGCATTTCATGGATCGGTTGTTCCTGTATATTCCCATTGTGGGTCCGGTGGTGCAGAAAATCGCGGTGGCCCGGTTTACCCGCACACTGGGCACGCTGCTGTCGTCGGGCGTACCGATTATCGACGCCCTGAATACCGTTGCCAAGGCGGCGGGAAACATGGTTGTGGAAAAAGCAGTGATGTTCGCCCGGGATCGAATTTCGGAAGGGCGCAACATGTCCGAACCCCTGCAGGCGGCAAAAATCTTTCCCGGGATGGTGGTGCAGATGATCGCGGTGGGCGAGCAGACCGGCGCCCTCGATGTCATGTGTAACAAGATTGCCGATTTTTATGACGAGGAAGTGGATGTGGCCGTGGCCGCCATGACCAGCATGCTGGAGCCGCTGATGATGGTGGTCATCGGCGGCGTCGTCGGTGGGATGGTGATTGCCATGTACCTTCCGATTTTCGAACTGGCCGGCACTGTCGAATAGTGTCTGCCATGTCCTCCGTTCCGCCGGTTCCGGCCCAGACCAGCAACATGATTGCGCGAATCACGTGGGTGATGGTCCTGCGCGTGTTGATTGTGTCCGCGCTGCTGGGATCGACGATCATTCTTCACCTGGATGCCACAGCGGGAACGGATATGTCACCCCGTTTTCTGTTTGCCATTATTGCGACGACGTACGCAATGACCGTGGTGTATGCCCTCTGGCATCGCTGGGGAAAATGGCTGACCCTGCTGGGCTACCTGCAGCTGAATGTCGATGCGGTGTTGTTCATCCTGCTCGTGTATGCCACCGGCGGTGTATCTTCCGGATTTACGTTTCTTCTTCATCTGTGGGTCATTGTGGCGGCTATTTCCGTCGGGAAAAGGGCCAGCTACCTGCAGGCGGCGGTTTCTTCCTTTCTGCTGATCGTCGTTGCGGTGTTCATGTCCGCCGGTTTGCTTCCCGTCCTTTCCGATCAGCTGGTATTCATGCCCGGGTCGTCGGGAACGATCTATTTTCTTCTCGTCAACGTGGTCAGCCTGTTTCTGGTGGCCGTGCTGGTGAACATTCTGGTGGATCGGATTGAGCTGGCCGGGGAAGGCCTTCGTCGGGAGCGGGAGGAAAAGAAGGTGCTGCGCGTTGAACTGGAGGATGCCCGCCGGATGGCTGCCCTCGGTCGACTGGCTGCTACTCTGGCCCATGAAATCCGCAATCCGCTGAGCGCGATTTCGGGTTCATTTCAGATGCTCCGGGAACCGTTGTCAAAGGATGCAGATAATGCGGCGCTGGCGGGCATCATTGAAAAGGAGCTCAATCGGATGGGGCGACTGGTCAACGACATTCTTGATTACACCCGTCCGGCAAAGCCTTTCAAGGACCGGGTGGACCTGCATCGTCTTTGCGACGATGTAGTTCGCCTGGTGCGTTCGGGGTTGTCCGATGTCGACATCGTTTTACGCAACGACAACGCTTCTCCGGTTCATGTTGATGTCGACGCGAATCAGCTCCGCCAGGTGTTGTGGAATCTGCTGGTAAACGCATCTCAGGCCGTGAAGGTGGACGGATGTATTGAGGTACGGATTGAATTGGCGGACAGGAAGGCGGTCCGGGTGCGGGTCGCCGACAACGGCACAGGCGTCCTGCCCGATAACCGCGAGCGGATTTTCGAACCGTTCTTTTCGACGAAGGACCAGGGCATGGGCCTGGGACTGGCTCTCTGCCGGCGGGTGATGGAGTCCCACGGAGGCTCCATCGATTTGCTGGAATCGAATGATCCCGGGGCTGTTTTCGTGCTGACGTTGCCTCTCGGGAGTTGTGAAATCGAGGTGGGCCATGTTGAATGAACGCGCACGGGTGTGCTGGTGGATGGTGGTCTGTCTATTTGTCAGTGGATGTCCCAGACAGGATGCCCCGGCTCCATCGATTCCGTCCATCCTGTCGCAGGCGGAGTCATCCAATCCGGAAGCAGAAAAGAATTTTGTCGCAGCGAGGGAGCGATTCGAGCAGGGGGAGATGGCAGCGGCAGACCAGTTGTTTTCGGAGTTCGTTGCGCAGTTCAAGGACGATCCGCTGGTGCGACAGGCATTTCTCTTCCGCGGCCGGATTGCACTGGAGCAGGGCAGGTACAAGGATGCGCAGCAGATGTTCGAATCGATCATGGCCGCGGGTGAGACAGCCGCCGGGTATGATTATGCGCGGATGTATCTTGGTGTGGCGGCCTATCGGAGCGGCGACGCGGCAGAGACCATCCGACTTCTGGAACCGTATGCCGGTCGCTTCACGGACCAGGCCGATAACCTGCTGGTGCTGGATATGCTCCGGCGTGCCTGTGCGGATCTGAAAGACCACGTGGGCCATGCCAGATGGACTGCGGAATTCCTCGCCGCAGGTCCATCGGAGGCGGATCGCGCCCGGGCGGTCAGCGACCTGAGTGAGCGGGTCAACGCCATGGACGATGTGGATATGCTGTTCATGATGGCCGCCGTCATGAAAGAAAAGGACAGCACCTGGGCAATGATGATGTGTCGCGCGGCGCGGGTGCAGTACACCCGCGGTGAGATGAGCGATCTCGCCGATACGGTGGAGGAAATCCGCCGGGCGGGAGCTGCCTTTCTCTCGGGCATTGAGGATATCGTCCTGGAAGTGGATCGGCGCAACGACGTGGACATGGGAACCGTCGGATGCCTCCTGCCACTCTCCGGGCCCATGCGCGTGGTTGGGCAGGCGACCCTGCAGGGAGTCATGATGGGTGCCCAGCGGTTCCGCTTTGGTCGCGAGCGTGCCCCACTGGCCGTTGTTATCCGGGATACCGGCGGAAACCCGGAAGCCGCTGCAGCGGCAGTGGACGCCATGGTGAAGGACGATCGCGTGTCTGCCATCATCGGTCCCATGGATGCGCGGGTTGCTCGTGCTGCGGCAGCCAGGGCCGAGGCTATGGGTGTACCGATTATTCTGTTGTCAGCGGACCGTTCGGTGGTGTCGAAGCGACGCTGGGCATTCCGGAACTTTTCTTCTAACGAGACGGAAGTGGAGGCCCTGTTCCTTGTACTGCCGGAGGACCTGAAACGAATTGCCATTTTGTATCCGGACAACAGCTATGGTCGGCAGATGTCTGAGCTGATGGCGCAGCAGGTTCAGAAAAACGGCGGACAGATCGTCACGTCCATTTCCTTCGGGGCGGGCCAGAGCGATTTTTCCGTACCAGCCCGTCAGCTGGCGCAGGCGGAATTCGATGCGCTGTTTCTTCCTGCCACGAGCGCCCAGTGTGCTCTGATTGCACCGGCACTGGCGGCGGTCGGTGTCTGGCCGTCCACGCCCGTTTTGCCGGCGACCGGTCGCGCCGTCACCTACCTGATTCCTTCAGTGGGCTTTTCAACGGAGCTTGTGGCGCGCGCCGGGCGTTACCTGCAGGGAGCCATGTTCATTGTCGGCTTTGACGGACAGCGGACCGAAGGGGCGGCACGTTTTGAGCGGGCGTTCCGCGATCAGCACAATGGGGCGCCGTCCGCCTATGCGGCATGGGGTTATGACGGAATTGTCATGGTGTCGCAGGCCGTCAGCAGCGGTGTGAAGAGTCGGCGGGAGCTGGTGTCGTGGCTGCGCGGGCTGTCGACCTCTCCTGAGCTGGTGATGCCGTTTGCCGGCTTCAGCGACGAAGGGAATGCCGTCGCGCTGCCTTCTGTGCGCCAGTTGGCCGGCGATGTTCTGAAGTGATGTGATGGTTGAACATTCCATTTTTCGCGCCCTGCAGAAGAAGCAGATGGTCATCTGCATCGGTCCCGGCGGAGCTGGAAAAACGACGTTGTCGGCGGCGATGGCTCTTGCCGCGGCAAACGGTGGGCGGCGGGTTGCCTGTCTGTCCATCGATCCTGCCCGACGGCTGGCGGATGCCCTTGGTGTGTCCGATCTGGCTGCGGATGGACAAGTGAAGGACGTGTCGTATCTGCTCAGCGAACAGCAGGGACGCCTGTTTTTCGGTATGCTGGATGCGCGACAGTCCTTTGATGCGCTGATTCGAGAAGGGCGTTCTGTGCAGGGTGCCGAGCGGATTCTGAAAAACCGGCTGTACCGATATGTGTCGAGTTCCCTGTCCGGCATGCAGGAATACATGGCCCTGGAGTACCTGTGCCGGCTCCATGAATCAGGACGGTTCGAACTGGTGGTTCTCGATACGCCGCCGGCCGGAAGCGCGACGGCATTTTTTTCGGCGGCCGCCAGAATAGGCAACGCGTTGGACGGGCCGCTGGTGCGCACGATGCAGCGGATGTACCACCGTTCCGGACAGAATGTTGATCGGATGGGTCGCTGGTCAAGGTCCGTGTTTGACGTCCTGCGCCGCATGACCGGCAGTGAGCTGCTCGACGACATGGCAGAGTTCATTGATGCGATGTCGTCACTGTTTGGCAGTTTTCACGATCGGGCGAGCCGGTTGGAGGCACTTCTGCGGAGTCCGGAGGTGGAAATTACCATGGTTGCGCAGCCCGATCGGGCCTCCCTGCGCGAACTCACGCAGCTGCGCGAATCGCTGACCCATGGCGGCTTCCACATTGACGGGGTGTTGTTCAATCGATGCCATCAGCCGCCGGTTCCGGATATTCCCGAACATGCGCTGCCCGAAGACGGGCGATGTGCCATGGGTGCACTCAATGCGAGATGGAATCAACATGCCCGACGGGAGCACGCGCTCATGGCGTCGTTTCAGAATGAACACGTGGTCGACTACGTCTGCACGTTGCCGTTCTGCATCGGCACCGAAGAAGGAGCCGCGGGCCTCAAACACCTGTGGAACAATGTGTCGCTGTTCGTGGGTCAGGGGGACGCCGGAGATTCCCCTTCTGGAGTGTTCGCCGACTGAGTTTCTGTTGCGGCAGGCACCACGCCCGCCTGTTCGGCGATGTCGCAACCGCGCCTTGCACCGGTCGGCCTGCCATCGCTGACCAGCACCTTGAATTCCACGCGCCGGTTCTTTTCCCAAACGGCTTCACCCCGGCCCTCTTCGATGGGGCAGTATTCTCCGTAGCCCATGGATGTCAGTGCCTTATCGGGAACGCCCTTGCCGAGCAGGTAGCGCATGACGGAGGCCGCGCGGTCTGTGGTGAGTTTCAGGTTGTAGTCCGCGCTGCCGTTTTCATCCGCGTGTCCGGCCACCTCCACCAGATTGATCTGGGGGTTGTTGATGATGGTCTGCGCCACGGCGTCAAGAATGTCGTAGGACACATTCTTGATATTGGCGGAATCGTACTCGAAATAGACTTTTTTCAGGATCTGGATGGAATCGCCCTGCAGAATGACATCGCCCTGATCCGGGCAACCGTCTTCGTCGTCCTTTCCATTGTAGACTTCGGCGTTGTCCGGGCACCGGTCATTGATGTCGAGAATGCGATCGCCGTCGTTGTCCGGATCGGGGCAGCCGTCGGCATCCTGATATCCGTCCATGTCTTCGGGATCATCCGGGCAACCGTCGTTCACGTCCAGAATGCCGTCCTGATCGTTGTCCGGATCGGGACAGCCGTCAGCGTCTTCAAATCCGTCCAGATCCTCGGGATTGTCCGGGCAGCGATCCCGGTTGTCCGGAATGCCGTCGCCGTCCCTGTCCTCCGCATCCCGTTCCGGGCAGCCGTCCCGATCCGCCGAGCCGTCCAGATCCTCGGGCACCAGCGGGCATTTGTCGCGGTAGTCGGGAATGCCGTCCAGATCGTTGTCCGGTTCGGGGCATCCGTCCGAGTCGAGATAGTCGTCTTTGTCCTCGGGGCTGGTGGGGCACTGATCCACATCGTCCTTGATGCCGTCCCGGTCCCGGTCGCCGATGGACGGTTCGTAGGCGAAACCGAGGAACAGGCGGTGGGCCATGGACATCATGCCGTATCCCGGGTTGTCCGCCCGCTCGCCGGATGCGGGAATGCCCGCCGCATAGCCCGCCATCAGATAGGAGCTCTCTTCGATGTAGAGTTTGAAACCCGCGTTGGCCTCTATGGACAGGTAATCGTTGTTGGTAAACTCGCTGAGGATCTGCATGGCATAGGCTTCCACGACGAAATCCATCACCGTGGGCCAGATGGAGAAGCTGTTTCCGAGTCCGGCGGTCATGTTCGGTCCGTACTTGAAGAGGACAGGGCCGGCCTCGTGGTCCGCCAGGGCGAAGTGGTTGCTGATGCGGTTGTTGACGCCGCCCAGGGCGCCGAAGGGCAGGTCCATGGTGAGGTTGAAGGCGACCTTGTACCAACTGCGGGGTTCCGCGTCGACGATGAGTCGGGCGCGGAAGGCGCCCCCGCGGGGCGATCCCATGAGGAGCCGCTGGTCGCCCGTGGGAATCTGGTACTGGAAAACGGTGCCCAGCCCCAGAGGGTGGCGATCTGCCCGGATCCAGCGGAGTTTGGCGTGGATGGAGAGGTCGCCGAATCCCCCGGCGGTGGACCATGCGCGGCTGTCCGGGTGGCCGTCCGGCGTGTAGCCGTTGAAGCCCGTTCCCGACGGCACGGCGATGGGAACGCCGAACCCCACCGAGATCATGTCCTTGAACCCCCAGTTGAACTGAAGGACGGAAAAAATGAAGGTGTTGATCCTGGTTTTCCGGTAGACGTCGGGATTCTTGATTTCCGGCGCGATCCAGCCCCGGAAGCCGAAGTCGAGGGACAGCCCGAGGGAGAATTTGTTGTGGGGCAGGATGCCGGTGCCATCCACCGTGAAATGGCCCTTGGTGTCCACGGCCGATCGGTAGAGTCGGAAGTCGGCACCGTAGTTGTCACCCTTTTTCAGCAGGGGCGTTTCCGCGTGACACCAGCCGCTGTAAACAGCGGCGCACAGGAGAAGGGTCACGACCGCACGAATTCGTTTCATTTGCAACCTCGTGATATTGAGTCTGTGTTTGAATATCTGCCCATTTTTTGCGTCAAAGTAAAGCCCGACCGTGGCTTAATTGTGTCGAACAATGGAAATGAGCCGGATCTGTGGCGGAATGGTCAACATTACCCTTACACAAAACATCATGAAATCTGAATGGTTACTCAACAGTGCAATGTCGATTCGAAGAATAATTGACCGGTCCACTTGAACATACGGACCAACCGGCGTAATAATGGCCTTCATCGGAGAATGCAACAGCCGCCAGATGACATCAATGCGTGCGTCTGGCCGAAATTCCTTGAGGAAAGAGGAGTAACAAATGAAGAAAGTTAGAAAGTTCCTGTACGTGTTCATGGTCATCAGCATGGCCGCCATTCTCTCCGGCGGCGCCTGCGAGGACAGCCCCCTCGGCGATCTGGCCGAGCAGTGTGGTCTGACCTGCCCGGAAAAGGGCGTGGCAGACGGCAACGCGTCCATCACCGGTGTGGCTTCCATCGATGGATTTTTCCAGTCGGTGGTAAATTTCAACACACAGGCCACCATGGTCACGGACGGGATTGATGCCCAGCTGGACGCGATTGCCGTTTCCGTTGGACTGGAGAGCGGCGCGGACCTGGGCGCTGGTTTCCAGGCTGCGCTGCAGGCGAAGTTCCAGCTGGAAGGCGACATTGCCATCCGCATTCAGGAGCCCAAATGTGAAGTGTCCGCCAGTGCTTCCATCGAAGCGACAGCCAATTGCGACGTGGATGTCAATGCCGGTTCAGTGCAGGCTTCCTGCGAAGGCAAGTGCGAAGTCGAAGGCGGTGAAATCGATCTCGAAGCCGCCTGTGAAGGTTCGGCCGAGGCACAGCTCACCTGCACGGGCACCGCTCCGAGCCTGGCCTGTGAAGGCACCTGCTCGGGCACGTGTCAACTCGACGTGGCAGCGACCTGTGAAGGTACCTGCAATGGTAGCTGTTCGGGAACCTGCTCCGTGGAAAACGGGGACGGTTCCTGCGCCGGAGAATGTGATGGCGAGTGCGAAGGTTCCTGCGAGATGTCTGCCGGCGCGTCCTGCTCCGGTCAGTGCAAAGGTACCTGCGAGTACACCCCTGCCAGCGGTTCGTGTGAAGCGGGCGCCAAGGTGGAAGTGGAGTGCCATGCGGAGGCTTCTGCGGAGCCGCCCACGGTCAATTGCTCGGGCAGCTGCTCCGGCGAAGTGACCCCGCCCAGCGCGTCGGCTGAATGCGAAGCGTCTGCAAAGGCCGAGGCTGAACTCAATGCGGAATGCACGCCTCCTTCGGTGGACGTGTCTTACTCCTTTGCTGCTACGGCGGATGCCCAGGTGCAGGCGGAATTTGAAGCCTGGCTGCATGGATTCAAGGCCAACATGGGCGCCCTCGCCGCTGCCACCGCCAAGGCCGATATCGTCCTGAGAGCCGGTGCCGATCTCGGTGCTGCCGCTTCCGGTGCGATTCAGGGCGTTGCGGACACGTTGGCCGGTGAAGCAGACTTTGCGGTTGCGTTCAAGCTGGCCTGTCTGCCTGCGCAGCTTGATGCGACGGCCACTGTCATCACCGATGCGACGGCGGAACTGACGGCCAGTGCAACGGCGTCTGCTTCCTTCGTGACCGGTCTCAAGAAGAAATAAGCGGATTCCTGAAATCTGTTTTTTCCGCCGGGTGGGTTTTCCATCCGGCGGTTTTTTTTTGTGCGCCTTGCCATCTCCACCGCCGCCGGTTACCACTTTTCATCATGAAACAGCAGATCCTCGACGCCCTTGGCGCCCCGAATGAAGAGGTCATCTATCTCGTGGATGTGTCCTCTTTCATTTTCAGGGCCTACTATTCCACCGGATATCTCTCCGCTTCTGACGGCACCCCCACCGGCGCGGTGTTCGGCGTGGCCAATATGCTCGTGTCACTCCTGCGCGACTGCGAACCGCAGTTTGTCATCGTTGCCATGGATTCGAAGACGCCCACGTTCCGCAAGGAGATTTATCCCGCCTACAAGGCGAACCGCCCGCCTCCCCCCACCGACCTGGTTGTCCAGTTTCCTCTGGTGGAACAGCTGGTGGGCGGATTCGGCTTTGCGGTGCGCCAGAAGGACGGATTCGAGGCGGACGATGTGATTGCCACAATTGTGCGGATGGCGCGGGAAGAGGGAAAGAAATGCGTCATCGTATCCAGCGACAAGGACCTGCAGCAGCTCATCGGCCCGGATGTCATCATGCTCGACACCATGAAGAAGGCGATCATCGATGCGGCGGCAGTGGAAGCGAAATGGGACGTGCCGCCTTCGTTGCTGGGCGATTTGCTCGCCATCGCCGGTGACAGTTCGGACAACATTCCCGGCGTGCCCAGGGTGGGACCGAAAACCGCGGCGCCCCTGCTGCGTGCCTCCGGAGGATTGGAGGCCCTGCTGGCAGATTTACAGCGCATTCCATCGGCGGCCCTGCGAAAACGCATGCAGGAGCACGCGGAGGACGCCCGTCTGTCCCGCCGACTGGTGACCCTGCGGGACGATGTGCCGCTTCCCGATGACATGGAAGCCGCGCGGGTGACCACGCCGGATGCGTCACAGCTGGTGCCCCTTCTCGACCGGCTGGAATTTACCCAGTTGCGGGACCGGCTGTTCCCGGGCCTGTCTGCACCGGTCGTTCCGGCTCCGGAGGTCTGTTACGAAACCGTTACCGATATGGCGAATCTGGGAGGAATTGCCGTGGAGATCCGTAGCGCCGGCCGGTTTGCGGTGGATCTGGAGACCACGTCCGTGGACGCGGTGGTGGCGCAGATCGTGGGCATCGCCCTGTCGTGGCGACCGTTTCACGGGTGTTACATTCCCATCGGCCATCGGGACGGCCGGACGCTGCCCCTGGCGGAGGTGCTGGCGGTGCTGAAGCCGCTGCTGGAAGATCCGGCCATCGGTGTGATCATCCAGAACCTGAAATACGAGGACATGATTTTTCGGCGACACGGCATTTTCATGCGGAACATCGCCATGGATCCCATGCTGGCGTCCTACCTGCTGCGGGCCCAGGATCGCTCCCACGGCCTCGATGCGCTGGCATGGGACATCCTCCAGCGGAAGGTGCAGTCCTACGGAGAGGTGACGCAGAAGGGAAAGGGCAGCCAGCTTCTGTTCCCGGACGTCACTGTGGAAAATGCGACCCACTATGCTGCGGAAGACGCGGAGGTGGCGTTCTGCCTGGCGGACCGCATGGGCCCGATGATTGAAACCGCGGGAATGACTCCGCTGCTGAAGGATGTCGAAATCCCCCTCGCCCGGGTGCTGTGCGGCATGGAGTTGACCGGTGTGAAGGTCGACGTATCGCGACTGCGTGAGATGTCGGCGCAGTTTGAAGAAGAAATTGTCCGGCTGGAGCAGCGGGCCCGGAATCTCGCGGGGCGGGAGTTCAACCTCGCGTCGCCAAAACAGCTGCAGGAAATTCTTTTTGACGAGCTGAAACTGCCGGCGCAGAAGAAGACGAAAACGGGATTTTCCACGGACGTGGAGGTGCTCGAGGAGCTGTCCATGCTTCACGACCTGCCGGCGGTTCTGCTGGAGCATCGTACCCTTGCCAAGTTGAAGAACACGTACCTCGATGCGCTGCCCAGGCTGGTGAATCCGGAAACGGGGCGCATCCACACGAGTTTCAATCAGGCCGTCGCCGCCACGGGGCGCCTGTCCAGCTCCAATCCGAACCTGCAGAACATTCCGGTGCGCACGGAGCGGGGAAGGGACATCCGGCGATCCTTCGTGGCGGAGGAGGGCATGGTGCTCCTCTCAGCGGACTATTCCCAGATCGAGCTGCGGATTCTGGCCCACCTGTCCGGAGATGCCGCCTTGATGGCGGCCTACCGGCGCAACGAGGACATTCATGTGCGAACGGCCAGGGCCATTTACGGCATTCCGGAGGAAGGTGAGGTGACCCGGGCGCAGCGGGCCGCCGCGAAAACGGTGAACTTCGGCGTCATCTACGGCAAGACGGCGTTTTCTCTGGCAAAGGAGCTGGGCATTTCCAGACCGCAGGCCCAGCAGTTCATCGATGCGTATTTTCAGCTGTACGCGGGGGTGGCGCGCTACATGGAGGAGGTGACGGAGCAGGTGCGCAGGGAAGGTGCCGTGTGCACGCTCATGGGGCGTCGCCGGGAAATCCCCGACATCCGGTCGGCCAATTTTTCCGTGCGCCAGCAGGGGGAGCGGATGGCCCGCAACATGCCCATTCAGGGAACCGCCGCCGATTTGCTGAAGGTGGCGATGATCCGCGTGGATCGGGCCCTCGGGGAAAGGCGGTTCCGCGCCCGGATGGTTTTAACGGTTCACGATGAGCTTGTCCTGGAAGTGCCGGAAAGTGAGCTGGACGCCGTACGCGCGCTGGTGGTCCGGGAAATGGCCGGTGCCGCTGTGCTGGACGTGCCCCTGGTGGTGGATACGGGGGTGGGCCCCGACTGGGCGGCCGCCCATTGAGGGCCGGGGATTCCCCTTGTACCGCCGAGGAATTCCCTGTTGAGGAATGGGGAAATCGGTGTATAAACCTGCCCGTCAACACCTCAGGCACCGCCTGATTTTACAACCCGCGCGAAGGAGTCGAACATGGCAGTCAGCTACAAAGAACTGGGTCTGGTCAATACCAAGGAAATGTTCAAGAAGGCCTTTGAGGGCAAGTTTGCGGTGCCGGCCTACAACTTCAACAACATGGAGCAGCTGCAGGCAATTGTGACCGGTTGTGCGGAGTCCGATTCGCCCTTCATCCTTCAGGTGTCGAGCGGCGCGCGCAAGTACGCCAACCAGACCCTGCTGCGCTACATGGCCCAGGGCGCCGCGGAGCTGCTCAAGGAGCTGAATCCCCACCTGCGCTTTGCCCTGCACCTCGATCACGGCGACACGCTGGAGCTGTGCAAATCCTGCATCGACACCGGGTTCTCCTCGGTGATGATCGACGGTTCCCACCACTCGTTCGAGAAGAACATCGAACTGACCCGCCAGGTGGTGGAATATGCCCACGAACGCGACGTGACCGTGGAAGGAGAGCTGGGCGTGCTCGCGGGCATTGAGGACGACGTGGTGGCCGCCAAGTCCGTGTACACCCAGCCCGACGACGTGGAAAAATTCGTCAAGGAGACCGGCGTGGATTCGCTGGCCATTTCCATCGGCACATCCCATGGTGCCAACAAGTTCACGCCTGCCCAGTGCACCCGCAACGCGGAAGGCGTACTGGTGCCGCCTCCGCTCCGCTTCGACATCCTCGAAGAAATCGAAAAGCGCATTCCCGGTTTCCCGATTGTGCTGCACGGTGCCTCTTCCGTCATGCCCGAGTATGTGACGATGATTAACAGCAACGGCGGCGCCCTGAAGGATGCGGTGGGTATTCCGGCGGAGCAGCTGCGCAAGGCCGCCGCGTCCGCGGTGTGCAAGATCAACATCGACTCGGACGGTCGGTTGGCCATGACGGGTGTCATCCGCAAGGTATTTGCCGAAAAGCCTGCCGAGTTCGATCCCCGCAAGTACCTGGGCCCGGCAAGGGACGCGCTGAAGGCAATGATCATCGCGAAGAACACGGAAGTGCTCGGGTCCGCGGGCAAGGGCAAGTTGATTTTCGGATAACCGACGGCGAGACCGTCAGCCATGTGAGAGCGGCGTTCCGGAAGCATCCGGGACGCCGTTTTTTTTTTACGGGCAGGCCGGTGAATCGAAAAGGAGTGGCGCGAGCGAATCAGTTCCGGTGCCGCAGCTGTCGATCGGGATAGTCCTCAAAATACCAGGAGCGGGGAGAAAGGGGAGGAGAGGCGATATCCTGCTCCCGCAGGACGCAGTCTTCGTCCGCATCCACGGTGTTATCGTCGAACCAGGTTCCCGTGCAGTCGGGCAGATCCAGGTCCACGATGGTCCCCCAGAGATCACATTCTGCGCCGTCGCCGTCGTGGTCAAAACAGAGGCGCAGCGGAGCGGAGATTCCCACGTTGCCAAGGGCGTCCGTTCCGCGCACTGCCAGGCAGGCCCAGCCATCGGACACATTGCTCGCTACCGAATCGAAAGGATTGCCGAAACAACCGGACGCGGTCACCGGCGCAATGGTGAAAATCGCCGCGGCACCGGAAGGTCCTTCGATAATGCGGGTGCCGGGGCTCGTGGCGCACAGAGGGCCCGGCGCGAATTCCTCGATGCCGGCGTGGCAGTCGGCCTCGACGCTGCCCGCGGACATATCGAACGGTGGCTGCACCGGCGTGGACGGTTCGGGCAGCGGCCGGAAGTCCGCTTCTCCCCGGCCCGTCAGGCCGACCAGGTTGATGACCACCACCGAATCGTCGGTCATGGAAACGGTGCCCGGCGCGAGCAGGGGATTCACGTCATCGCAGTAGCCGTCGTCATTCGTGTCCACGAGCAGCGCGCCGTCTTCGTCGTCGAGTACAAAGAGCTGGACCGAGGTTTCCAGAACACCGGCCATGGGGATGTCCACGCCGGAGACGGCGGTGGCGCTGTTGCCCCGGTCCTCCACACGGGCCCGGAGTTCCACCAGCTGGGGAACGCATTCTCCGTCGTCCGCCGCGTCGCCAAAGTGGGGATCCAGCCCCGCGGGATCTACGCCGCCCAGGGGATCAAAGCGGCGGGAACATTCGAGATGGTTGAAGTAGCTGTTGAAGCGGGCTTCCCGCAGATAGGGTGGATCGAGGCTGAGGAGGGGCGGCTGGTTGTCCAGGGACACGACGAAGCCGAAAATGGATTCATTTCCCGTGGTGTCTTCGGCGCGGATGACGATGCTGGGAAAGACCATGTCCGGGGAGAGCAGTCGGCTGTCGAAATCCGCAAAGAACAGGCTGCCGCCGGACGACAGCAGGGGCAGGGCGATGGAGCCGGCGATATGGGCGACAACGCTCCAGGAATCGACGCCGGACTGATCCGATACATGGACCGCGATGGGAAAAATGCCGCCCACCAGTTCGCCTTCGGCAGGAGATGCGACCGAGATGACGGGGCCGGACGAATCGGCGATGAACACGGCGAGTTGCTGTCGTGTCGCGGCGGCGGGCGGTCGACTGTTTGCCACCGTGATGGCGATGGCGTTGGCACCGTCGAGGGGTTGATCGAAACGGGGGTCGGAAAAATCAATGGTCGCCCGGAAGCGGCCGCTGCCGGTTTCGACTTCTTCAAGGAGGTCGGTGATGTCCGTATTGCCCAGGCGGGCTTCGAGGGATGAGAAGTCCGGTTCGGCAAAAGGATCGTCTTCATCAACCGGCCACGGGGAAACCTGAAAGAGCAGGTCCACTCCGGCGCCGTGGCGGGAGTCGGGCTCCGGCGAAAGAATGTGGATGTCCGGGCCCAGGTCGAGCCAGGTCGAGGATGTGTCCGAACCGGACATCGCGGCGCTGTCCGTCGCGGTACATTCGATTTCCACAGGACCGTTGGGCAGGTCTTCCGTGTGGATGTCCACCGCGTAGACGCTGTCGACGTCCGTTGGATGCCCCCATGTGCTGCGGGTGATGTCTCCCGTGCGCAGGGTAATTGCCACGCTGTCCCGGTTGATCGGTCGAAGGGTGACCGGATCGGGTGTGACCCGGCACAGAACCGTGATGCGGTTGTCGATGACGATGGATGTGCTGAGAAAATCAGCGGGCAAGGCAGGGGCGAGGATGACCACCGTCGGGCCGTCTCCATCCGCTGCGGTTTCCGACTCGGTGGCGCTGTCCGAATCGGTTTCACTGTCTGATGCCGTTGCCGTGTCCGAATCCGGCGGAGGTTCGGACTCTGTCTGCGTTTCCGTGGATGAGGCGCTGTCTTCCGGGGATGAAGTGTCTGTTTCCGACGCGGTTTCCGTGTCCAGGTCCGCCTGTCCCGGGCCGTCAGGTCCCCGGTTGCAGGCGACGATAAAAAGAACCGGAACCAGAAACCAGCGCTGCGTCCGCATGAAACGTCCTCCGGGGGTCGGACCGGGAGTCCATTTCGCGGAAACCGGTCCTGTTTAAGAATGATATCTATATATAGCACGATATTCAGGGCACCGGCGGCGAGGGCCATGCGGACAGAGAAAAAAATTGCGACATGTAATTTAATGTGGCATAATGTAGTCAGATATAGCATGGAGGTCTACCCATGACAGATGAACGACGACGCAAACGGAGCTGCAATACGCAGCAGGCACTGGATCTGCAACTCGCCGCCACAGTCGAACGGGGTGGTTTTTCGTCGGTGATGCTGACCGAGCGACAGGGCATTCCCCTGGCTGCTGCGGGAAACGTGTCGGCGGATGAGGAAATCTGCGTTCTGGCGCCTCGCCTGGTACCCGGAAACCGCCTCTGGCAGGGACGGGTGGCCATCGACAACGGCCCCGAGCGGCTGGTGACCATCGCTCCCATTAAAACGGACGTGGGCCATCTATATCTCTGCGGTGTGGGCGGGGTCTCCTCCGCGGTGATGGCCGAGCTGCTGCACGGTTCACGGGGCGTCCACCGCATCCTTGCCTGAACGCGGGTCCGCGGAATCGGGTCGCTTTCATATTCATTTTCAAGGAGCACGCAATGACAGAGGCGCCGATCGACCGGTTGAGGTCGCAATTCCGCGGGGACGGGATCTCTTTTTTTCCCATCGACAGTGGCCCGGCGATCCGGATCGTCAACGATGGCGGCATGGTGGAGGTCGCCCTGCATGGTGCCCACGTGCTGCGGTGGATTCCGGCCGGCGGGGACGACGTGCTGTTCATGAGCGAACGCGCGATCTACCGGGCTGGAGTGCCGCTGCGGGGCGGCATTCCCGTGTGCTGGCCCTGGTTCAACGACCATCCCGCCGACAATGAGGTGTATTCCCACGGATTTGCCAGGCGCCAATTGTGGCAGGTGAGCGCCGTCGAGGGAACGCCCCGCCATTCGTCGGTCCGCTTAACGCTGAGCGGTGTTCCCGGTGACTTTCCCGCCTGGCCCCACGCCTTCGAAGTAGAACTCTCGGTCATTCTGGAGGATTCCCTGTGCGTATCCCTCACCGCCCGCAATACGGATCGTCTTCCGGTCACCATCAGCGCGGCACTGCACACCTATTTTGGGGTCAGTGATGTGCGCCGCGTCTCCATCGAAGGGCTCGATGGCTCGCGGTATGTGGACGATGTGGACGGCGGAGTGACAAAAACGCAGCAGGGCCCGGTGGTCATCGACGGCGAAGTGGATCGCGTCCATGTCGACACGGATGCGTCGGTGGTTCTGACGGACCCGCTGGCGGGACGGCGCATCCGGATTGTACGGGAGGGCTCGCGAAGCTGTGTCATCTGGAATCCCTGGGCGCAGAAGTGCGCTGCCATGAAGGACATGGCACCCGCGGAATACCTGCGGATGGTGTGCATCGAGGCGACCAACGCGCTGGGGGACGCGCGGACACTCGCCCCGGGGAACGCTCACACGCTGTCCACCACGTTGACCGCAATTCCCCTGTAGACGATGATTTTCCTGTTTTGCTGGAATTCTTGAGCATCGCTGAAAAAGTCAGACGACAGGGAGCGGTTTTTGCGTATACTCGTTTTCAATGAGTGCACTGCAGGACCGGAGAACACCACCGGATATGAGTCCGATGATCCGCCTGCGCATCCGTACGCGCCCGGTGTGGCGCCGTACACAGTATTTGAAGGAGGTTTTCATGAGTCGTTCATTACGCAATCTGGTGACCGCCATTGCCGTGGTCGCCGCCGCTGCCGCCGTGGCCGGCTGCAAGAAGAAGGAAAAGAGCACCGAAATGGTGGTCCGCATCGAGCCGACGGAGGAAAACCTCTGCAGCCAGTACGCGGAAGTCATCTGCCACAACGCATTCCAGTGCTGTGTCGGCAATGAACTGGAAGAGACCTTCGGCATCGAAATCACCACCACCGAGGAAACCTGCCGGCGGGATATCGAACTCATCTGCGAGGAGGAGTTTGCCAAAGAGCTGTATTCACTGGGCTTGAATCCCCCCCGGGTTCAGGTGGACACAGCACTGGTGGAGAACTGTCTGAATCTGATTCTCGCGCCGGAAGACGAGTGCTTCCCGATGCGGCAGGATGATATGTCGGTCTGGTCCGAGTGTATCAGCCACATGAAGGTCTTCGTGGGTCAGGTGGCTGCCGGTGGCGAATGCCTCTGGGATGTCGACTGTGCTGCAAATCCGGACAACCCGGAACATACGGCCGTCTGCGACGTGGATCGCCGCTGCAAGCTCCTGCCCGCCGCGACCGAAACCTGCGGCCGTCTGTCCTGTGCCGACGGGCTGTACTGCGATACGGATCTGACCACGCTGGCCAATACCTGTGCCGCCCGCATCGCCGAAGGCAACGGCTGCAACTACCGGATGCCCTGTGTGGAAGATCTGTTCTGTCAGGCACTGGCGCCGGAAGCCATCGATACTGAACAACCCCTGGAAACCCGCATCACCGGCACCTGTGCGGCCCGCCTGGCGGATGGACAACCCTGTGCCGGCGATGGCGATTGCCTGAGCTACGAATGCCTGCCCGGCGTGTGCAGCGATGAGAGCGGAGAGTGCTACACGAACGACGACTGCACCGGTACCTGTTCGGCCAGCGGGCTGCCCTGCAACCTGACCACGCAGCTCTGCACGGGGAGCTTCTGCAACGGCGGCCAGGAATACGCGTATGTGTACGACACGGATTCGCAAATAGGCGGTTACCAGGTGGTGGATCTGACCGGCGAAGCCTGCGTCGGCGACATCTGCGGCGGCACCTGCTCCATGGACACGGATGCCAACTGTTTGGGAGATACGGACTGCAACGGCTACTGTACGGATACGGACGGGACGACGTTGACGGCAACCACCTGTGAATACGCCGAACTTTACTACACAGACTGCCCCACGTTCCTCGGGGCTGGTTCTGTCTGCTCGGAGGCCACCTGCGACGGAACGGGCGTCTGTGAAGCGGAGACCTGTGAGAACATCGCCACCTGCGGCGGCGAACCCGTGTGTGCGGCAGCGGTTTATGCCCTCGATTATTGCCACATGGGACTTCACCTGCTCGACGTGAGCGAGCCGGACACCGACACGTTCTGATCGAACACTTCTTTTACCGCATCGATGACGGCAGTCCTGGCCTCGTCCATGGACGGGCTCGTTCCCCTTTCCACGGCGATGGACGAAACGGGCGTATCCGCCATGCCGCAGGGAACAATCAGCCGGTAGCCGGACAGGTCCGGATGGATGTTGAGGGCCATCCCGTGAAAGGAGATGCCGCGGCTGATGCGCACGCCCAGAGCGCCGATTTTCGCCGGTCGCGGGCCCGTGTGGAAGATGCCGGTTTTTCCCGGGATTCGCATGGCATCGACGCCGAGAAAAATTGCGGCGCGGCGCATCACCTCTTCGATGTTCCAGACAAACGCGGAGATGCCGAGCCCGCGCGCGTGCAGGTTGACGATGTAGTATCCCACGAGTTGCCCGGGGCAGTGCCAGGTGGCCTGGCCACCCCGTTCAATGCGAAACACGTCGATGCCGCGGGCAGCCAGGAATTCCGGTGATGCCAGCACGCCCTCCGGCGCGGCGCTCCGTCCCAGGGTGATCACCGGCGGGTGCTCCAGCAGGAGGACTGTATCGACGATGGTGTTGCGCGCCCGTTCGTCCACCAGCTTTTTTTGAAGGTCCAGTCCTTCTGCATAGGGTGTGAGGCCGGGGAGGATGCGGATGTCGATGGTCATCGCCGGCTCTTCACAAAGGCCTCGGCGGCCCGGTAGCTCGTGCGCACGAGAGGTCCGGCGGCCACAAAGGAGAAGCCCATTTCTTCCCCGCGCCGGGCGAGGTCGGCAAATTCGTCTGGATGAACGTAGCGCTCCACCGGCGCATTGGCCGCCGTCGGCTGCAGGTACTGGCCGAGTACAAGGAGCTTTACACCGACGCTCCGCAGTTGCGCCATTGCCGCCAGTACCTCGTCCCCTGTTTCGCCGATGCCCAGCATGATGGACGACTTGGTTATGGGGTGTCCCAGGGTTGCGGCCTCTTCGAGGCACCGAAGAGAGCCGGCAAAGGTGAACCGGCTGTGACGCATGCGGGGCGAAAGGCGTTCCACCACTTCGACATTGTGGGCAAACACATCGGGCGTTTCGCGCAGGACGCGTTGCAGTGGTTCACCCGTATAGTCGGGTGTCAACACCTCCACCAGGGGTGATGACGGCATGGTCTTCAGGGCGGAGATGACATCGGCAAAAACAGATGCGCCGCCGTCTGGCGGAAACGGAACGGGCGCTGGCAGACGATGG
>JAKQNG010000237.1 GCA_029565915.1 Deltaproteobacteria bacterium | reverse complement strand
TGAGGTTGCAGACGCGGGGGTCGGGCCGGAAGAGAAACTGGCGGTCAACGGTGCGCTGCGTGCTGGCAATGACGTGGTCGGAACGGATCCATCGTGGACGCATACCCATGGGACACCTCCTCGATGTGTATTTCGGCCGTTCGGCGGAAATTGTGCCAAAAAAATGATCCGCCCCTGAAAAAACATCACTCCCAGCGATATGGAAGGGATCCGACCCTGAAAAAACATCACTCCCAGCGATATGGAAGGGAACTGGGAACGGGAACTATCAAATACTTACGGGGCTTCGAATTTTTTCAGCCCGTCCACGCCGTCGTAAAACAGCTGCTGTTTTTCCGGTACGGCCGCCAGCAGCTCAAACAGTCGGAATTCAAATCCCGGGCTCACCGTACAGCCGATAAGCGAATAGTCTCCGCGGGTCCGTGCGGCCTGCCATGCACCGCCCGGCACAACGAAGGTGCGGTTCGAATCGGACAGGACAATCCGCTGCAACTGCAGATCGTTCTCATGAAAAAAACCAGCTCGAAAGGATCGCCTTCAAAGAACTGCCACACTTCATCCTGAGGAATCCGATGGCACCAGCTCCGGTCGCCATCTAAAAGAAGAAAGTAAATCGCCGTCCCCGCGCAGAGGGTTTCTCCCTGCCATTCCACCGTCTGTTCTGATCGGAAGATTTCCCGGAAGAAACCTCCTTCCGGATGGGCGCGGAGGTCCAGCGAATCGATGATCTGTTGTGCCTTGTCCTTCATGGCCGACGGTCTTACCACCAAACCGTGCGAAGGAGAAATGCTCCCGATATTGACACGGCGCCCGGTTCATCTAACGTGCCGGCCATGAAGCCGGTGTTCCGTCGATCCGCCGTCATCGCTGCCGCTGCCCTGCTGCTGGGCAGCGCGACCGCCACCATCTTCGTTTTCGCCACCGCAACCCCCGACGATGTGGAAGCGGATATCAACGCCCGGTTCTCCGGGCTCGACCCTTCTGCGTCGCAGAACCCGCAGCCGGACACCGCGAAGGAAACCACCGCCCGTCCCCGGAAGGGATTACCGCAGGCGAAGAAGGCCCGCAGGACCGAACACCGGCGTCATTCCCGTTCCGCCGTCGATTCCCTGCCCGGCATCGAACAGGTAGACGCCGCTGCCTGGCTCATCGATCGCGAACTGTTCTTCGCCGCGCGGAAAACTCCCGGGGCCTACGTGGAAAACGCCCGGGCGACGTTTGTCGATGAACCCGGCGGCCTGTCCGGATTCCGACTGGAACACACAGAAGGCCATCTGGCGGCCATCGGACTGCGACACGGGGACATCCTGACCGCCGTCAACGGCCACCCTCTCGACCATCCGCAGAACATCCCGCGCATCATGGCGATGGTGATGACCGCGACCCAGTTCCGACTCGACCTGCTGCGGGGCACTCAACGCATCTCACTCTACTACCGGCTGCGATAGACAGGACACGTTCTGACCGCTAAGGTAGTCGCCAACGACAATGGAGGTGGACTCATGACCTGGTCTGCAAATGAAAACCGCTATCGAAACGCATCCTTCCGCCGCACGGGAAACAGCGGCCTGATGCTTCCGCCCGTTTCCCTCGGCCTGTGGCATAACTTCGGCGGGCAGGCAGATTATTCCGCATGCCGGGACATGGTCTGCGGCGCCTTCGACCTGGGCATGACCCACATGGATCTGGCCAACAACTACGGCCCGCCGGCGGGGGCCGCCGAAGAGACGTTCGGACGCATCATGAAAGCCGATCTCGCGCCCTGGCGGGACGAACTGATCATTTCCACCAAAGCGGGATACGGCATGTGGCCCGGTCCCTATGGCGACTTCGGCTCCCGCAAATACCTGCTGGCCAGCCTGGACGCGAGCCTGCGCCGCATGGGTCTGGACTATGTCGATATCTATTATCACCATCGGCCGGATCCACAGACGCCCCTCGAAGAGACCATGGGCGCCCTTGCCCAGGCCGTGCGCAGCGGAAAGGCCCTCTATGCCGCCGTCTCCAACTACGACGCACCCCGGATGCTGCAGGCCGCAGCTCTTCTGCGGGACATGAAAATCCCCTTCATCGCCAATCAGGTGCGCTACCACATGTTCGACCGCTGGATCGAGGACAGCCTCGTGCAGGCAGCCGACGAGAGCGGCGTCGGTCTGGTGATCTTTTCGCCCCTGGCCCAGGGCATTCTGACCGATCGATATCTGGACGGCATTCCCGCTGATTCCCGTGCCGGCACGGCGGGCACCTTCCTGCAGTCCGGCGACGTCACCGACGACAAGCTCGACCGGGTGCGCGCCCTGCGCGATCTGGCTGCCGGACGGGGCCAGACCCTTGCCCAGCTCGCCCTCGCGTTCGTGCTGCGGCACCGCTGCGTCGCCACGGCGATCATCGGCGCCAGCCGGATGTCCCAGATCGCGGACTGTCAGGCCGTCGACGCGAACATGTCACTGGACGACGAGGAACTGGCGGCCATCCTCGACATCCTGGGTTGAAGGTTTCTCCGTGACCGCGCTCCTGGCACCGGCGGGAAACCTCGAAAAGCTCAAGGTGGCGGTCGCCTACGGCGCCGACGAAGTCTACTTCGGACTCGAACGATTTTCCCTGCGCGCCTTTGCCGGCAACTTTTCCCTCGACGATGCACAGACCGGCCTCCGCCATCTGCACGCGCACAACAAAAAAGGGTTCGCCGCCCTCAACATCTACCCGTTCGAAGAAGAATATGCTGCCCTCCTCGACACCGCCGCCGCCCTGGCCGACATGGGCGTGGACGCGCTCATCGTCTCGGACCTCGGCGTGCTGAAGGCCATCCGCGAGGCCGGCATTCGCGTGCCAATCCACATCAGCACCCAGGCGAACACCCTCAGTCTGCAGGCCGTCCGCGCCTGGCAAGAGCTCGGTGCGCAGCGCATCAACCTGGCAAGGGAGCTGTCCTTTGACCGCATCGCACAGATCACCGCCGCTGCCCGCGAAGTGGAAATTGAAGTCTTCATTCACGGCGCGGTCTGCTTTTCCTATTCGGGACGCTGCGCCATCAGCGACTGGCTCACGGGCCGACGGGCCAACCGCGGTGAGTGCACGCATCCCTGCCGCTGGGAGTACGCGATTACCGAAAAGAAGCGGCCCGGCGAAACGTTTTCCGTGGCCGAGGACGAACGGGGACTCTACCTGTTCAACAGCCGGGACCTGGCCCTCTTTTCATTCGCGCTTCCCCTCATGAAAGCGGGCGTGCATGCATTCAAAATAGAGGGTCGCATGAAATCCACCCACTACCTCGCCGTCGTGGTGTCCCTCTACCGCCGGCTCATGGACGGCGCACAACTGGACGAGACAGAAGCGCTGGCGGAGCTGTCCCGGCTTCGCAATCGGGGCTTCAGCACAGGTTTCATGAAGGGCACCGTCACGCCGGAGGACTATCGCTTCGACAGCAGTGAGACCGCCGGCATATCGCGATTTCTGGGCATCGTGCTGCCATCACCGGAAGGGCCGATCATCGACGTGCGCAACCGGATGCGGGGTGGCGACAAAGTGGAAATCCTCGTGCCGCGAGGCCCTTCCTTCACCGCACAGCTCCCCGACCCGCTCCTGCGGACAGACGGCGAAACCACAAAGGAAGTCCATCACGGCCGGCAGCTGGTGCTTCCCTTTGATCTGCCGGTGTTCTCCATTGTTCGCAGCCGCGTGTGAAACAGGGGCACGGAGGGCGCCGAGGACAAATCTTCAGCGGGAACCACTGTGACCGAGGAGGCGGGCGAGTTCCTCCAGCCGGAACGGCTTGCGCAGGCTGCCGTTGAAGCCGGCCGATACGGGATCGGCGATGGCCGGATCCTCCGCGTAACCGCTGCAGACAAATACGGGGGTGGACGGCGACAGGCTGCGGATGGGCGAGATTGCGCCACGACCACCCGTCCCACCGGACACGGTCATGTCCAGCAGCACCGCATCCGGCGGACGTCCCGACGCCAGCGCCGACCGGAATGCCGCAACCGCCTCGTCGCCATCCCGCGTGACGATGCAACCGTAACCGAGCTGGGCCAGCATGCCGGCCAGTACATCCCGGACATCGGCGTCGTCGTCCATGATCAGCACCAGCCCGCTGCCCCGCTCCACTACTGGCGGCTCCGACATCGCCCGCACAGTACCCATCGCGGCGGGCAGGTACAGGTGAACGGTGGTGCCCACGCCCGGCTCCGACTCCACGGAAATATGCCCCTCGTGGCGCCGCATGATGGAAAAACTCGTCGCCAGACCCAGTCCGTGCCCCGTCTCCCGAGTGGTGAAGAAAGGCTCAAACACCCGCGCCAGAGTTTCCTTTGACATGCCGCAACCGGTGTCCCGGATGGAGATCCGCACGCCGTTCCCCGACAGGACACCTTCGACCGGATTGTCGGCCGGGTTGTCTGTCGCAGCGACGTTGACAGCGCTGATCTCCAGTGTGCCGCCGCTTTCCATGGCCTGCCGGGCATTGATGACGATGTTGTCAATCACCTGTCCGAGCTGATTGCGATCAAACTCGCTCAGCCACAGATCCGCCGCCGCGTCGACACGGCAGGAAATGTCTGAACCGGACAGGGCAAACCGGGCCGTCTCTTCGACAAACGGAAACAGTGGCTGGGCTTCTTTTTCGGGCTCGCCGCCCTTTGAAAAGGTGAGCAGCTGCCGGGTGAGGGACCGGGCCCGATCCATGGCGCCAAGGGCCCGGGAAAGATACAGGGAGACCTTTTCTTCGCTGGTCCGCGCGGCCGCGAGCTGGATGTTTCCCAGTATTCCGGCGAGCAGGTTGTTGAAGTCGTGGGCAATGCCCCCGGCCAGCATGCCGATGGCCTCCAGCCGCTGGATATTCACAAAGGACTCTTCGGCCTTCCTCCGCTCGGTGATGTCCTGCACAATGGCCAGAATGTACTTTTCGTTGTTGTAGTGAACGACCCCGGTGGAGATTTCCACCGGATAATCCGACCCGTCCTTCCGCCGGTGGACGACTTCCATGAGGATCCGCTGTCCGGATGGCCATGTCCGCCATACGCGCAGGATTTCCTCCTGCGGCATCTGACGCGCCTCCGCGGCGTCGGGAAGATTGTCAAATACCGTCCGGCGCAGCAGTTCGTCCCGCGTGTAGCCCGACTGGCGACAGGCCATCTCGTTCACGTCGACAATCCGGCCGTCCATGTCGTGCAGATAAATTCCCAGCAGCGACTGATCAAACAGGGCCCGGTATTTCGCCTCGTTCCGGTACAGCGTTTCCTCGGCCTGCTTGCGCTCCGTGATGTCCGTATGCGTGCCGAACATCATGAGTGGCCGTCCATCCGGCGTCTGCGTGATCACCTTGCCCCGGTCGTGCACCCAGACCCAGCGGCCGTCCCGGTGACGCATGCGGCATTCGCAGTCATACCAGGGCAGTGTTCCGTTAAAATGCAGCGCGAGCTGTTCGTTGGAACGCTGCAGGTCGTCGGGATGGGTGAGGCGCTCCCAGGTGCCCACGCTGATCGGCTCGAGATCGGCCACCGCATAGCCGACCAGCTGTGCCCACATCCCGTTGATGGTCAGGTCGCCGGTCTGGACGTTCCATTCCCAGGTGCCCACCCGGGCCCCTTCGATGATACTGGCGAGGCGCCACTGTTCACCGCTGCTCATGGACGGCTTCGGTTTTCCCCCTCGTCACAGAAGCTCAGACTGCATCCCAGTCGACAAATACGTTCAGTTCCTTTGCGAAGGCCTCCAGGTCGGAGGCGACGATCTTGATGGCGAGGCCGCTGGAGGTATTGTACGCCTTCAGGCCGTTCTTCCTCACCCATCGCCGGATGGTTTCGTTGGACACATGACACATTTTCGCCACGTCATTCACGGAATACACCTTCTTGCGCTTTTCTTCAGTCATGCCGCCTCCTTTGGAAATGCTTCATGAGACAATTATGATGGACATTCCGCGAAAGTCAAATGCGCTATAGCAAAATGCCGATCCGGCATCCGCCACTTCCGGAAGAAAGGTCACGACCACGTCAAGGTCATGACCAGGATGCCCACGGCGACAAATGCGGCCAGCAGCACCAGCAGCAGCACGGCGATCTGAAAGATACCCCAGCGGCGATCCGCGCGATCAACCTGATCCGGACCCGGTTCATCCGCGTCACTGTCCGCCTCGATCATCCGCGTAATCCGCGCCTGCCGCCTCGCCGCCTGCCGGGCAATGAAGCCGATGAACGCGGCCACCGTCAGTCCCAGCAGCGAAATCGCGACCATGACACCCCGCTGAAACCGGGCCTTGAAGGCGCCCAGCTCCGCATCGTCTTCACGACGGCTGCTGACCAGGGACGGCAAATTGCGATGGCCCGCGTAGAGCCGTGAAAGGGCAAATGAAGCGGTGAGCAGCGTCTCCGATTGCGTGAGCGATGACGGAATCCCTTCTGCCCAGCGGCGATCCGTTTCGTCGGTGAGCCGCGACAGAATCGCTCGAAGGCCGCTGTCCACCGTTCCCGCGTCGTCCATGACATACACGTGCCGCACGGCCAGGCCCGTCCCCGCCTGCAGCGGCGATCCGGTCACCTGGATGCGCAGCAACCCCGCCACGGGAGGCTGCAGCGTCACGGCCGCGCGCTCGCCGTCCGCCCACACGGTCTGCCCGAACACCCACGCGCCATCCTTGAACACGTCGATGTACAAAGCCCCGGCCCCGGATATCCGCGAAATGTCCATTTCCACGCCGTCCCTCACACGGGGAAGCGGCGTGCGGAAATCCACTTTGAGGCCGTTGTAGACAACGGGTGGAACGAACTGTCCTTCACCAGCCACCATCCGGAGCGGATAGTACAAATCGTTGGGCGTCACGGGAAAGGCGCTGATGCCGGTCTTCCCGGTCTCTCCCTCAACAATCCGGGGCGTTTCGCTTTTTCCGAAGGACGGCAGCGCGAAGGCGAAGGGCGCACTGACGGGATCTCCCGCAGCAGACAGGGTGCGGACGAACAGCAGGGTGGACAGGCCGGCGGTGGCGCCCCGGTCCTCGGTGAACAGCGACACGGTGTGGTCCCCCACCGGTTTCTGCACGGGCGCCCCGGCCTGCTTCACATCCGGTGGAAACGACAGGGTTTCCTTTGCCGGTGCATCCACCACGACAACGGATCGCCGGATGATGCGCCGTCGACCCGAAAAATGGACGTGCAGCTCCAGTCGGGCAGTGCCTTTTTTCAGCACCGGCACCGTGAAATTGCACGCCACCGCATGGCCCGCATCCACCACCTCCCGGTCGAACAGCAGGTGGCGCGTCTCTCCTTGTACCAGCCAGGCGGACAGTCGCTCCGGAAGGAAGAATCCCGACTGGTCATCGATCAACGTCACCCGCATGGCGGCCGGCCCGCCGGATACGAGTCGGCGCTCGCCCATCACCAGGATGGTGTGGTCGATGCCCAGGTGAGACACCCGGAGTCCCGCGCCGGCCAGCACAAAAAGGGCCGCCGGCACGAGGATGAACAACAGGATCCGCACCCACCGGCGCTCCAGGAGATCAGGCGATGCATCGGGCAATATGGGGTTGGTATGTGTCATTCGCAGATGACTTATATCCCGGAATCATCAAAGGACGCCAGCCCCGGAACGCAGTGTCGATCGAGGTGGAACAGTCAGATTGGAACAGTTGCGCCTGCTTCAATTCGCGGTATGATTCTGCCAACCAAACCAACTGCGCCGCCCATGCGGCCGGAAACAAGGAGTGTTCCCATGACCATGTCGCAAAAAAAATTCTGGTTGTTCCTGACGGTTGTTCTGCTGGCCGCAGCCCTTGTGGCGGGCTGCAAAGAGGACGATGACGACAACGATGACAGTCTCGGGGATCTGGATGCCGACAGCGACACCGATGCCGACAGCGACA
>JAKQNG010000230.1 GCA_029565915.1 Deltaproteobacteria bacterium | reverse complement strand
GACAGTGAGATCATTCATATTCGCTCCGATCAGCGCTTCTGTGAAGACAAGTCAATTGCACGCTCGCCAGTTCAAGAACCTTTGCGCGCGGGCCAAACCTAGACATTGGCGCGCTGCAACCCATGTGGCGGCGTTGTGAGTCCGGAGGCGCGGTCTGGAAAGAGGCATCCATACAGCTGCCTGCCAAAACGAAGGCTCTCCGGCCGGCACTCTGCTGCAGTGGCTGAAAAGTGTGGACTCCGGCGACGTGGGCTGCTGAGGCGCGCACACGGCCGAGGTCGAAGTCCCGCCGTTGCGACGTCCGCTGCGGATGAGGCCGGAGCCTGGTGATGTCCGCGAAATTTGGGCGCGCCTAGTGGGCTGGTCCGTGAAGGTCCAAGTGTGCACCCGGGCCAGCATATCAAGCTTGGCTAGGGTGGCGAAGAACCCCTTCCATCACCACCGGGCAGGCTGCGCAGGGACGGGTCATCACCGTGGGGCGGCGGCTGCTATCCGCGGGGTAGTCAGCGGCAGCAGGTCACTGCAGAATCTCCGGCGGCGCAGTGTTCCTCTGAACGTACAGCGTAAACCGCCCTTCGATGTCCACAGTCGCCACATACCAGCCTGCCGCATCACCTTCAATTCTCCCGCCGTAACGACACTCGGCGACGCGCCGCCATCCGAGCTTCTGGGCGGCGATGTCGGCAACGGGATAAAAGTTCACCTGCTCTGTGCCGAAAGCCTGCAACTGCTGTTCGCCATCAAACAGGCCCGCAAGCCGCTCCGCGCCGCCGTCGAAGTACTTGCGCTGCTCATGCACCTGCCGATTACTGCCCGCCGTTACATAGATCTGCAGTAACAGGGATCTGAACGGCCTGCCGTCCGGCATCCGGATTCCGAAGCGTCTGGACTCTCCGTCCGTGAACGGGTCGTAGATCTTCTGCGGGTCGACCTTCTGGCCGCGAATGTCCTGGCTCCAGACCAGAAGGTCGTCATCCGACTGGATGACTCTGATTCCGGTCGCCTCGTTGGGGAGGACCACCAAATAGGAACCGTCCAGAGCACTGCCCGATGCGGGCAGGACAATTCCAAGACCTTCCACCGGCTGCTCATCCCAGCCGAAATTCCCTTGCGGCCTGACCGTCAGGTCCCCCGGATTGCCCCATCCGGGCAGATTGACTGGGGGAAACATGCTGCTGCCGATGGTGTCCCGGTTGTAGTCGACCAGCCGGTGCGAGGACCCCGCACGCAGCCCCGCACTGCGCAGCTTTACGGGAACCTTGAGCTCGCCCGCCACGTCCGACGCTACATCGAGCAAAATTTTCGATGCCACGGCGTGTGCAGGCGCTGCTGCGCCAGGCGGCACATCATCGGCGAAGGCGACCTCGATAGCGAACGCGCGGGGTGCTCCGGCTTCATACTGAGCCACCTGCCGGGTGCGCGGCAACACGTCTTTCGGCCATTCGGCAGGCGCGTCCATGTCTCCTGGCGCCCTCAGCGGCCACGCAAACCAGCCGATCCCCGCCTCGCGGTTCAGCAGCGGCGAATCCACCTTCCACGCGATGTCCGGCGGGGGACCCGGATCTGTCTCGAGAACCGCCTCTCTTGTCCACCCTAGACGTGCCAGAATCTTCTGAGCCTCATCTTCGCGTGACTTCGCCGGTGCTGCCGGTACAGACGTCCATTCGGCCACCATGCGCGGCGGCCCGTCAAACAGCCACAGGCGACAGACTACATCCTGTACAGGTGCCGGAGCGGGGGCCGCTGCGGGCGGCGCGGGCGGCGCGGGCGGATCCTGAACGCTTTCCAGCGGCGACGGAACCCAGCGCGGGATTCCGTCGGTCCGACCGATTTCCCCGACGAGGCAGCAGGCAAGGATGTTTTCGATCGAGTCGGTCGGTACTTCGGTGAACACATGAAGCGACACGTCTAGTTTCAGGCCAGGTGTGTCGGTCAGGGCAGCATTCATCCGATGCGGCTGATCCGCCCGTGGACGCAGCCAGGTCGTCCGTTCGGTCCGTGCCGGTCGGGGCAGATCCGAGAACAAGGGGACGATGTCCCGCTCAGTCGCC
>JAKQNG010000029.1 GCA_029565915.1 Deltaproteobacteria bacterium | reverse complement strand
ACCGGCACGGATACGGATACCGGATGGTCCGGCGTTGCCTGCGAAGACAAGGATTCGGACAGCGTGTTTGAAGAAGGGGAGGGGATCGTGAACTGCCAGACGCACCTGTATCAGTGCGGTGACTGCCTGGACAACGATTCGGACAGCCTGGCAGATGCGCGGGACCCGGATTGCCTCGGCCCCTGCCACAACACCGAGGGCAGCTACAACATGGAGATCCCCGGCGGCAACAACGCGGCCTGCAAACTCGACTGCTACTACGATCAGGACGGCGGCAGCGGTAATGACAAATGCGAGTGGGATCACCGGTGCGACGTGCTCGATCCCCTCGAAGTGGCCGAGTGCAGCTACGACACGGATACCGCCACGGCGGAAGGCTGCCCGAGCTGCGACTGCGAAGGCTGGTTCGATGTCCAGCCCCAGCTCTGCCTGGATTTCTGCCTGCCCCTTACCCCCAACGGCTGTGACTGTTTCGGCTGCTGCCAGCTCGACGACACGGGGGACTGGCGCTTCCTGGGTTCTCCGGACTGCAATAAGGATGACATCGGCAGCTGCAGCCCCTGCACCCCGGTCCCCGGCTGCCTGAACGGCTGCGGTCGCTGCGAGCTCTGCCTCGGCAAGACCGAACTGCCGCCTGACTGCACCTCCACCTGGGACACGGACAGCGACACCACCAACGACGACACGGACACCGAAAACCTGCGTTGCGCCGTGGGTATCCAGCCCTGCGGACTGGACGGCGATCTCCCCTGTCCCACCGGCCGCTACTGCATCACCGGCTGCTGCATCGATGTCCTGATCCTGGAATAGCCCCCGACATTCTCACCACCGCGGAATCTGCGGCAGATGATTGAAGTGAACGTCCCTTGAGGCAAGCGTCAGATCGTGCTGCACACACAGGGCGGCAATCCAGATGTCCCCCGTGGGAATCGGCGTTCCCTGCTGGCGCAGCTGCTTGAAGAGGTAGGCAAAATGATGTGTCGTCGCGTCATCCGCGTACAGCACCCGTACCCGCGGACGCTCGAGAAATTTCGTCAGCGTGGCCGCGTTCTGTTTTGCCTTTGTTCCACAGGCGAAACCGGCGCGCAGCTCCGCCAGGGTGATGAAAGGCAGAAGGATGTCCCGCGCGACGCGGATTCCCTGAAGCATCGACTCGTCGCCCCGATGGAAATCCACATAGCGGTTGGTATCCAGAGCGAGTCTCATTTCCAGAGTTTTTCGTCCACGGCATCGAACGCTTCCACCGCTTCATCGAAGCCGGTGTCTTCAACCCAGGTTCCGGCCAGATCGTCCATGTCGTGGAAGAGCTCCGTTTCTGTACCCGCTCCGAGGCCCTTTTCCAGCGCATCCACGAGCACCCCGTTCAGACTCCGGTGATGCCTGGCCGCCTGCTCCCGGGCGACACTGTCGACACGGTCGGAAATGCCCCTGATGGTGTATTGCATCGATTTCATGCATACACTGTATTCACGAAGTGCATTCACGTCAACGGAAGGCGGATTTTGTCAGGGCGGACAGGTGGGCACTGAGATCCCGGGGCAGGGAAGGGGGCGGGGCCCCGTACAGCATCCGGTACCGGTACAGGATGGCGTACACCCGGCGTACGTAGTTGCGCGTCTGGGCAAAACCGCCCTTTTCCACGAATACGTCCATGGGAAATGACCCGCTGCGGGCCACCCACCGGTCCACCGCCGCGCCGCCGCCGTTGTAGGCCATGATCGCCAGGGGCAGCACCCCGTGATATTTTTCCAGCAGGTGCGCCAGCTCGAATCCGCCCGCGACAATCGACTCCGCCGGATCGGGAAACCGTCCATTCTCCAGGGCCGGCAGGCCCGCCTTCTTCCGGTTCGCCTC
Source organism: Deltaproteobacteria bacterium (assembly GCA_029565915.1). Taxonomy (GTDB): domain Bacteria; phylum Myxococcota_A; class Polyangia; order JAAYKL01; family JAAYKL01; genus JAKQNG01. The sequence continues at coordinate 19,049 of JAKQNG010000029.1, read as the reverse complement.
CCAGGTGGCCGGCATCATCTGCATGAGCCCCATGGCCCCCACGGAAGACCGGGCAAACGGATCGAACAGGCTCTCCTTGCGCGCGATGGCAAAGATGAGAAACGGCGGCAGTCCGTGGCGTTCCTCCTCGGCCCTCACCAGGCCGGCAAAGGGAATCGGATAGCTCGCCCGGGCCCGCCAGGGTTCCGCATCCTTCTTGTCCCACGAAAACGGCGCACTGGCGCGGCGGATGGCATACTGCGGCGCATCGAGGGTGTTGTAATGAAGCACCCAGTCCCGGTCGGACAACTGCACGCGGCCCGCCTTTTCTGTATCGGACAGGGCCTTCGCCGCCTCCCTGAACAGTCCCATGCGGGCAAACAGGGCCGCTGCGTCCGAGATTTCCTCCAGGGGAAGCGAGGGTTTCTCCGGTCCGGCGATCACCTCCTCAACGGCGCCGGATGCGTCACCGCTGTCATTGGACGGCAGCAGGGGGCAGTCGCCCGTTTCCTCACCTTTCTCTGCCAGGCGGATGGCGGCGAAAAACGCATACCACGACGTGGGGTCCGCATCGCACAGGGCGCGCAGGGAAGGTGCCCCGGCGGACGGGTTCTGCTCCAGGGCGCTGACCGCGGCCCAGTAGGTGTTGCGCTCCACCGCTTCTTCCACCGACGAGCCCTTCGACGCGGCGGTAAAATGCACCTGCGCGCCGGAGTAATTCTTTTCCAGAAACGCGGACATCCCCGCCAGGAAGTGGGCATCCCGGGCCGTGTCCGCCGACAGGCTGCCTTTTTTTGTTTTACCCGTGCCGTCGCCCACGATGGCCCGCAGCGCCGACAGGGCCTCCCCGTGCCGGCCCAGATAGAATGCCAGCCGGGCCGCGTAAAAGAGTGCCTCGTCCACCCGACCCCTGTCCGCCGTGGTGCGGCCCCATTCCCGGTACGCGACAATGGCCTCCTCGTCCCGATCCAGACGGGAGAGCGTCTGGGCTCGCAGGAAGGCGGCCCGATCCGCGTAAGGCGCACCGTCCCGAATCACCTCTTCCAGGGCGACAAGGGCCTCGTTGTAGTGTCGCCGCCGCTCGAACAGCAGATTCGCCATCCGCCAGCGAAGTTCCTTTGCCAACCCACCCGTCGCTCCCTGCTGCAGAGATCGGATGGACGCAGCCGCCTCGTCCCAGCTCTTCAGCACCGTCAATGTGGCGATCCGCTCCAGCCGCTGAGCACCGGTCCATCGGGGCGGTCGACTGTTTGCCTCCAGCAGGGAAAAGGCGTCCTTCATAATGGTCGCGCGAGCGGCACTGAGGGCGAGGGGCAGCAGGATCTTCTCCGCCCGGCTCAGGTAGCCCGCGCCGATCAGGGCACGCGACTCCTTCACCTTCAGCGCCTCGGCCGCCCCTCCGGCCTGTTGCGCCGCCTCGGAAAACCGCTGCCGCGCCTCATCAAAACGGCCCAGGGCCAGCAGGGCATCCCCGTCCCGTTCCAGCAGCCTCCGCCTGGACACCGGATCGGGATCCGCCGCCAGCAGGGCCCCGGTTCGATCGTGAATCGCTTCGTACTGTCCCGTCCGTGCCAGGGCGTCCAGCAGCATGTCTCCTGCCCGGGTCGCCAGCTCCATCCGTGTAAATGTGGTCTTTAAAATGATATCAATTAATTGATCGTCCCGCTTCGATCGTTCAGCGATGAGCGCCGTCAGAAACGCGGCTTCCTGGGACTCATTTTCCCGGCCGGCGAGCATCCGGGCCGCTTCATCGGTGCGTCCGAGCTCCAGGGCGCGTCCCACGGCCACCAGCTCCGGCAGAGGAACCGCCGACGGAACCGGCGTCTGCTGTTGCGGCGCAACCACCGGTGTTTTCTTTTCCGGCGGCCCATCCGAGGCACAGGACCGGCACCCGGCACCACAGCCCGCGCACAACCCGACCCAGCTCACCGCCACCAGCACATATCCCCATTTTATTGCATCGTTCATCCGATTCACCCGTCGCAAGCGAAAGAACCCCGTGCAGAATCGCAAAACAGATATCACACAGGGTGGAAAAAGTAATTTTTTCGGCGCCTAACCCGTTGAATTCCGACAATTTCTTCAAATCTCCGGGAATGGCATACAACCTGCATTGTTATTGCATCAGTAACCCACTTTGTCAGGACGGCGGTTACCGTAACCCGCCTGGTAATTGCCGGAATGACGCTCAAAGACCGCCCTACCCTCCGGTCCCCGGGAAAACGAGAGAATCGAACCGAGGGACCTGTCTATCCGGATACCAGATCCAGTTCCATTGGATGAATCCATTGTAATTGTTGCCTTCCCGGATTTCCGGGTGTAGGAGACCCGCGACAGGGGCACTGTTCCATTCCAACCCCGACGCGCACACCACCGCCGGCCCGCCCCTTTCAGGAGAATGCACCATGTCAGAAAAGCACGTCTACCTCTTTGGGCAGAATATCACCGAAGGCGCCGGCTCCATGCGGCCGCTCCTCGGCGGCAAGGGCGCGAACCTGGCCGAAATGGCACGGCGGGGGTTCAACGTACCGCCGGGATTCACGATTACCACGGAGGTCTGCACCCACTACTACGCCCATCAGCGCCAGCTGCCCGCCACCCTCGACAGCCAGATGAGGGCCGCCGTCGCCGCCATTGAGAAGGCCCAGAACAAGCAGCTCGGCTCCACGGATAATCCCCTGCTCGTGGCGGTCCGCTCCGGCGCCCGGGACTCCATGCCCGGCATGATGGACACCATTCTGAATCTCGGGCTGAACGATCAGACCGTGGCCGCCCTGAAAGCCCGCACAGGCAACGGGGCCTTCGCCTGGGACTCCTATCGCCGCTTCATCCAGATGTATGGCGGCGTGGTCATGGGCGTCGAGCGCGAAAGCGAAAACCACCACGATCCCTTCGAAATCATTCTCTCCGAAGAAAAGAAAGCGGCCGGCGTGACCGACGACTGCGATCTGAACGAGGTCCAGCTGCAGAAAATTGTGGCGCGCTACAAAGCCCTTGTGAAGGAACGCACAAAACAGGATTTTCCGTCGGACCCCTATCTGCAACTGCAGGGCGCCGTCATGGCGGTGTTCAACAGCTGGATGAACGAGCGGGCCATCCTGTACCGGGCCAAGTACAAGATTCCGGCCGAATGGGGCACGGCGGTCAACGTGCAGGCGATGGTGTTCGGCAACATGGGCATCACCTCCGGAACCGGCGTGGCATTCACCCGCAACCCGGCCAGCGGTGTGGACGAATTCTACGGAGAATTCCTGGTGAATGCCCAGGGCGAGGATGTGGTGTCCGGCGCCCGCACGCCCCAGAAAATTTCGGAGATGGCGGACAACCGCGAACTTGCGGCCTGTTACACCGAACTCTGCGATGTCCGGCGGCGCCTCGAAAAGGAATTCGGCGATGTGCAGGATTTTGAGTTCACCATTGAAAATGGCGTGCTGTACATGCTGCAGACCCGCAACGGCAAACGCACGGCCCATGCCTACGTAAAAATCGCCCACGACATGGTGAAAGAAGGCCTCATGACCCGCGAGCACGCCATCCTGTCCGCGGACCCGGAGGCCATTGAGCAGCTGCTGGCACCCGTGTTCCATCGGACCGCCTGGGCGCAGGCGGTGAAGGAAGGACGGGTGCTCTGCAAGGGACTTCCGGCGGGGCCGGGGGCGGCGACGGGGGCCGTGGTGTTTTCCGCCGCCGAAGCCGAACGGCGGGCAAAGAACGGACCCGTCATTCTCGCCCGGGTGGAGACATCCCCCGAAGACCTGAAGGGTATGCTGGCCGCCCAGGGGATCCTGACGGCCAGGGGCGGTGTCTCGTCCCACGCGGCGGTGGTGGCGCGGCAGATGGGCAAGGTGTGTGTGGCGGGCGCCGGCGATGTGCGCATCGACTACCACGCGGGCGTCATGTCCGTGGGCGACGTCATCATCAAGGAAGGTGATCCGATTTCCATCAACGGCTCCACCGGCGAAATCCTGAAAGGCTCCATCGACACGGCGCCCTCCGAGCTGATTCAGGTGCTGATCGACCGGACCCTCGCACCGGAAAAGTCCGAACTCTTCGGTTACTACCGCTTCATCATGTCCCTGGCGGACGAATTCCGCACCATGCGCATCCGCACCAACGCGGATCAGCCCGATCAGGCACGGAACGCCGTCGCCTTTGGTGCCGAGGGCATCGGCCTGTGCCGCACGGAACACATGTTCTTTGAAGGTGATCGAATCGACCACGTGCGGGAGATGATCATGTTTGCCGCCAGGTACCGGGAGTTCAAGGATCGACTGGCGGCCGCCCCGGATCGGGAAAAAGCGCTGCGCGCGGAATACGGCGCTGCCATTTTCCATTATGAAGGCGCGCTTGCGAAACTGCTGCCCATCCAGCAGAAGGACTTCAAGGGACTCTTCCTGGCCATGGGCGACCTGCCGGTGACCATCCGCTACCTGGATCCACCGCTGCACGAATTCCTGCCGCAGAAGCAGGACCACCAGATGTATACGCTCGCGGAAAAACTGGACATGGATGTGAAGGAAGTGGATGCCATCTGTGCGGGACTCCACGAATTCAACCCCATGCTCGGCCACCGGGGATGTCGACTGGGAATCGTGTATCCCGAGATTTCTGAAATGCAGAGCCGCGCCATTTTCCGGGCCGCCATCGAAGTGGCAAAGGAAACGGGAAAGGCGCCTTCTCCGGAAATCATGATTCCCCTGGTGGGCTTCACCCGGGAGCTGGACCTGCAACTCGACATCGTCCACCGTGTGGCGAAGGAAGAAATGGAAGCCGGAAAAACGACCATTTCCTACCGTGTCGGCACCATGATTGAAGTGCCGCGGGCGGCGCTGGTGGCGGACCGGATTGCCCGACACGCGGAGTTCTTCAGCTTCGGCACCAACGATCTCACCCAGACATGCCTGGGTATGAGCCGGGACGATTCCGGCAGTTTCCTGCCCTATTATCAGCGCCCGGAGGTGGCGGTGGTCAAAGCCAACGTCTTTGCCTCCCTCGATACGGCCGGCGTGGGACAGCTCATGGAAATTGCCGCTGCAAAAGGACGCACCACGAGACCGGACATCAAGCTGGGCATCTGCGGTGAACACGGAGGAGATCCGGCGTCCATCAACTTCTGCCAGAGCCTGAACCTTTCCTATGTCTCGTGCAGCCCGTTCCGGGTGCCGGTGGCCCGCCTTGCTGCAGCCCGCGCCTCCCTCCTGGCAAGGAAATAGTGGTCCGCCCTCGGGCGCTGCTCCGCGCGCAAACCGAATTCCGTTTTTTGATGAAAGCGGATGGCGGAAAGAGGGAACGTTTCAGCGAGGGTTACAACTGCCACTGAAAGGTTGTGTCAAACAAGGGGGACGTGCAGCATTCGGACGTTCCGTCCCCGGCCTCACGCCACTGCAACAGACCGAACAGGCTGCAGAACCGTCGCAGAAATATGTTAAGGAATCCCTGCTCCAGCAGGTGCATGACAACCTCCGGCGTACGTCCGGGTTCCTCGGCCTGCAACTGGTGCAACACGACAGGCATTGCCCGGGCATAGACCCGCGCCAGCGCACCCGGCGATGCGAAGTCCTTTGCCTTCTTCTTCAGAATCAGCAGATTGAATACAGCCGAGTGCTGGATATCTGACAGAGGTTCTTCGAAGCAGTCCACATACAACCAGTTGAGCTGGCGCAGACAGGTGAGGAGCAGATGACGGTAGAAGCGGGCGCCGCTGTCGGTTTCCATGAGTGTCTCAAGGAATTCGCGGCCCAGAGGCAGGACCTGCAGTTCCTTTTTCTGCACGCCGATGATGTCACCCAGTTGGAGGAGCCGGTGCACATACATCAGTTCGGGCACGTCGTCTTCTTTAGCGGGCAGTTCCCCACCCGTGCTCGGAAACAGGTCCGGGGCTGCCTGAATCGTTCCATGCACCACTTTTCTGGGCAGGTTGCCCGCGGAGGTCAGCTTCACGGGGCCTTCCAGAATGATCCGCGAGATCAGGTTCACTGCAATGGCCACCACCGGCGAATAGCTGTATCCCATGTCGTCAAAGGGAAACTGGAGTTTCACAATGTCCTTGAGTTGGAGAATGGAACTGTGGCGCAGGCGGTGCATCTGTTCGGGCGACAGCCCCAGAAAGTCGATTTGCGCCATGTTGTTTTTCTGCCGGGCAAACTGCGCCAGCGCCGTTTGCAGTTCTTCACCGGATTGCAGCGGCCGATCAGATATCATCGTGTGAAACTCGTGCAGGAACTCGGTTGCCGCGTTGGGTGTGCCGGCCTGTTCCATGAACGTGCGCGGTGGTCCATCCCCTAAGGGTGGCGAAAACGGCAGTACGGAAGGGCCTTCTTCCATTTCCATATCCCTGTCCATGCAGCACTTTTTGTATTTTTTCCCTGAGCCGCAGGGACACGGATCATTGCGACCAGCTCGTTCCATGCTGTCCTTCTCCCCGGGCATCTGCCCGTTTCACTGTCTGATGACAGGACAGGAAATGGAACAGGACGGACCGGATGTCAAAGGAGAAAACGCATTACGCGCGTGAAATGACGATGCCGCCAATCACGATGAGCAGCGTTCCCAGCAGCAGCGGCGGCACCTGCAGGGTCTTCCACTCGGAAAACACGACCAGTCCCAGCACCACGGCCACCAGGGAATTGGTGTTGAATATCGGCGTAATCAGGGCGACCGGCGCGTTCAGGGCCGAAATCGCATAGCCCACTCCGAGGGCCCCCAGTCCCCAGGCAAAACCCGCGGCCAGCCCGAACGCGGTGCCGGTGAAGGACACGGCGCCGAACCCGCGATCCACGACCGGCAGGTACACGCCGCCGATGGCTGTCACTGCCGCGCCGACACACAGCAGCATGGCACCGGGAGTGAGCCCGTGGGCATTGCCCGACTTCACGAGAACCGGAAACAACCCGTACATGACCGCCGGAAGAATGCCCCCCAGCAGAATGCCGGCCATATTATTCGACATGCGAACCTCCTGTGCGCAACACCTTGACGAATACGTCTCTTTTATCAGAAATTTCAACAAAGATTTAATAATTTACTTCTCTAGACGAAGTTAAAATTCTGAACAGGTATTTCTATTCCAGTTTAAAGTTCGCGCAACCGCAGATAATTGAAGATTTTTCTTGACGATGTGCGATATCGGGAGCATCAGATAGTTATTGTAGCTGTGAATCAATTCACAGCGTGAATCTGGTAACAGGAGCATGGCAGAACAGATGGCACAGCAGAAGAAAATTTCTTCGAAAACCGTGGAGCGGATGAGTCAGTACCGCCGGGTGCTGGGCCGTCTGGCAGAAAGCAATGCGACCCACGTGTACTCCCATGAGCTGGCCTACCTGTGCGGTCTCTCCGCAGCCCAGGTGCGCCGGGATCTGATGACCATCGGATTCACGGGCAGCTCCGCCCGGGGCTACGATGTCTCCGAGTTGCTGCGCCGCGTGAGCGATTTCCTGGGCTTTTCCAGGGAGCGGCGCCTGGCCCTGGTCGGCATCGGCTATCTGGGGCGCGCCCTGCTCGATTACTTCGTGGATCGCAATCCCATCTTCCGCATCTGTGCGGCGTTCGATGCGGACCTTGACAAGGTGGATCGGGTCATTCACGGGGTGCGCTGCTATCCGGTGGACAAGATGGGCGAGATCCTGCGGCCCCTGCAGGTCCAGACCGGCATCATCACCGTGCCCGCGTCCGCTGCCCAGCAGGTGGCCTTCGAGCTGGTGGAGTGCGGCGTGACGGGGCTGCTCAACTTCGCGCCCGTGCAGCTGCGGGTGCCCCCGGGCGTGTATCTGGAAAACCTCGATTTGACGAGCGCGCTTGAAAAAGTGGCGTATTTCGCGGGCAATCCCGCGGACACGGAAAGGGAAATGAAATGACGACAACAGTGGACTCAATTCTGGCCGAGTATGCCGGCGCCGGCCGGGACGCGCTGATCCCTATTCTGCAGCGCGTACAGGAACGGGAAGGATATCTATCAACGGATGCCATCGTGCGGATCGGCGAAAAGCTGGATTTGCCGGCCGCCAAGATTTACGGCGTGGCCACGTTCTACAACCAGTTCCGGTTCCAGCCCCGGGGAAAGAACCACATCATGATCTGCCGGGGGACCGCCTGCCACGTGAAGGGTTCGGCCAAGGTGCTCGAAAACATCTCGCACAGAACCGGTGTCGAACCGGGCCGGACGTCCAGGGACGGGCAGTTCAGCATCGAGGTGGTGGCCTGCATGGGGGCCTGTGCCCTGGCGCCGGCGGTGAATGTAAACGGGCACTTTTATCCGAAGGTATCGCCCACGAAGGTTGATCGGTTGATCCAGGACTGCCGCGACGAGGAAACGAACTGACATTGGCGGGCAAGAAACACGGATCCTGCCCCCTGACGAAATCTGGAGATGCACATGACACGATTCCGCGATGAAAAACAACTGCTTGCCTACCGCGAACAACTCACAGCGCAGCACGATCCACAGAAGACCCGCATCTGTGTCTGCTGCGGTACGGGCTGCAACGCCCAGGGCGCGGGAGATCTCGTCGCTGCCCTGAAGGAATCCGTGGCGGCTCACGGCCTCATCGAACAGGTGGAGGTGAAGGCCACGGGTTGTCACGGGTTCTGCGAAAAAGGCCCCGTGGTCGTCGTCCGTCCCGAGAACACCTTCAGCGTGATGGTGAAGGCAGCCGATGCGGACGAGCTGGTGCGCACCACCTGTATCGACAAGAAACCCGTCGAACGGCTCCAGTATGTGGATCCGGCCAGCGGCGAGCACATCCTGCGCGAACAGGACGTTCCGTTTTACAAGAAGCAGACACGGGTCATCCTGGCGGACAACGGTCACCTCGATCCGACGTCCATCGACGACTACATTCTGGGCGGCGGCTACAGTGCGCTGGCAAAGGCCCTGACGGCCATGACGCCTCAGGAGGTCATCGACGAGGTGAAGCGGGCCGGCCTGCGGGGGCGCGGCGGTGCGGGTTTCCCCACGGGGCGCAAGTGGGAACTCTGCCGCAATCAACCGGGCGATAAGAAATACATCATCTGCAATGCGGACGAAGGTGACCCCGGCGCCTACATGAATCGTTCCGAAATCGAGGGAAACCCGCACCTGATGATCGAAGGCATGATCATCGGCGCCTATGCCATCGGCGCCAGCCGCGCGTACATTTATTGCCGCGCCGAATATCCGCTGGCCATCGAGCAGCTCAACACGGCCCTGTCAAGGGCGCGGGAAAAGGGATTGCTCGGCGAAAACATCCTGAACAGCGGGTTCGGCCTCGATTTCGTGGTAAAGATGGGCGCCGGCGCGTTTGTCTGTGGCGAAGAGACCGCCCTCATGCACAGCATCGAAGGGCGGCGCGGCATGCCCCGTCCCCGGCCCCCGTTTCCGGCCCAGAAGGGGCTGTTCGGCAAGCCGACCAACATCAACAACGTGGAAACCTGGTGCAACGTGCCCTTTATCATCAGCCGCGGCGCGGACTGGTACGCGGGAATCGGCAACGCCACCTCCAAAGGTACCAAGGTGTTCTCCCTGGTGGGCTGCGTCAACAACACGGGCCTCGTGGAAGTGCCATTCGGCACCAGCCTGCGGGAAATTGTCAACGACATCGGCGGCGGCGTTCCGAAGGGAAAGAAATTCAAAGCGGCCCAGATGGGTGGACCATCCGGCGGTTGCATTCCCGCCAGTCAGATGGATGTGAACATCGATTATGAGTCGCTGCAGTCCCTGGGCGCCATCGTCGGCTCCGGCGGCCTCGTCGTGATGGACGAGAGCACCTGCATGGTCGATCTGGCCAAATACTTCATGGAATTCATCCAGTCCGAATCCTGCGGCAAGTGCATCCCCTGTCGCGAAGGTACACGGCGCATGCTGGAAATTCTGCAGGCCCTGACCCGCGGCCGCCGCAACGAACACGACAACGACGCCCTCATCCGCTTTCAGGGCGTATTGGAGCTGGAGCGTCTGGCGAAGGTCATTATTGACACTTCCCTGTGCGGCCTCGGACAGACCGCCGCGAATCCAGTGCTCTCCACCCTGCGCTGGTTCCGCGACGAATACGAAGCGCATATCTTTGATCGGCGCTGTCCCGCCGGATCGTGCCGCGAACTGGTGGGCGCTCCCTGCGAGAGCGGCTGTCCCGTGGGCACCGAGGTGTGGCGTTACGTGGCCCACATCGCAAGGGGCGAATTGAACGAGGCCTACCGGGTCATCCGCCAGGCTAATCCCTTCCCGTCGGCCTGCGCGAGGGTCTGCCACCATCCCTGCGAGACCGCCTGCCGCTGCGGCACCACGGGCGGCGAGGCCATCGCCATCCGCTCCTTGAAGCGCTACGTGGTGGACAACGTGGATCCGTCCGCCGTCCGCGCGACGGTCAAGCAGCCCGGCGAAAAGAGCCGCCGCATCGCGGTTGTCGGCGCCGGCCCCGCGGGTCTGACAGCGGCCCACTGCCTGTCTGTCAAGGGACACCGGGTCACCATCTTCGAAAAGGAGCATATCCCGGGCGGGATGCTCGTCTGCGCCATTCCCGCTTACCGGTTGCCGCGGGACATCCTTGCGCGGGAAATCAATTCGCTCCTGAACGAAAATACGGAGCTGAAGACCGGCATGGCGCTGGGAAGCGATTTCTCCATCGACGACCTCTTTGCGCAGGGCTTCGACGCCGTCTATCTGGCCATGGGCTCCCACCGCAGCAAACGCCTGGGCGTGGGCGGTGAAAACGCAAAGGGCGTGCTGGCGGGCATCGAATTCCTGAAGGCCTTCAACCTGCACGGCACAGAACTGGCCCGGGGCAACGTGGGCATCGTCGGCGGCGGCAACTCGGCCATCGACGCGGCACGGGTGGCCATGCGCCAGAAGAGCGTTACCGGCGTCACCGTATTTTATCGCCGCAGCAGCGAAGAAATGCCCGCCTACCGCGAAGAAATTGAAGCGGCAAAAGACGAGGGCATCTGCATCCGCGAACTGGTGGCGCCGATCTCCATCATCGAAAAAGACGGCGTGCTGACGGGAGTGCGGTTTATCGTGAACGAGCTGGGTCCGCCCGACGAACAGGGCCGCCGCCGGCCGGTGAGCGTGGACGGCTCGGAGTTTGACGTGGCCCTCGACACGCTGATTGCCGCCATTTCTGAAGATCCGGATGTGACCGGCGCTGCAGACATTGCCCTGACAAAGTGGGGCTCCCTGCGCGTCAACCCGGAATCGGCCCTGACCAGTCGGCCGGGCGTATTCGGGGGCGGCGATGTGGTCAGCGGTCCCAACACGGTCATCGCGGCGGTGTCGGACGGCAAGAACGCGGCCGAAATGATCGACCGCTTTGTGACGGGTAAAAAGCTGAAACGCATCGATAAGGTGAAATTGCCCGACGTGTACGTGGCGCCGGTGCCGGTGGATGACGCAGACGAAGCGCCATCAAGGGCTCATTCTCCTCACCTGCCGGTGGCGCAGCGGAAGGGCAATTTTACCGAAGTGGAGCTGGCCATGAGCGAAGCGGCGGCCCTGTGCGAGGCGCGGCGCTGCCTGCGCTGTGATCTGGATTTCACGCAGCCGGCCTGACGGCGCGGACTGTCAACCGAATGAGGAAAAGGCGATGATTAAATTTGAAGTGGACAATGTCAGCGTCGAAGCAAAAGAAGGGGACACCATCCTCGGCGCCCTGCGCCGCAACGGGGTCAATGTTCCCACCCTGTGTCACATGGAGGATCTGGCGCCGACGGGCGCCTGCCGCATCTGCGTGGTGGAGGTGGATGGCATGCGGGGCCTCGTGCCCGCCTGCTCCTATCCCGTGGCAGAGGGCATGAAAATCAAGTCCCGATCTCCACGGGTTATCGAGGCGCGGCGAACAGTCACCCAGCTGCTGCTGGCCAACCATCCCGACGACTGCCTCTACTGCAGCCGCTCGGGCAACTGCGAACTGCAGACCATCGCCACGGAACTCGGTGTGCGGCAGCGCCTGTACCGGGGGCAAAGGGCCACAAGAAAGCTGGATGTTTCGAGTCCGTCCGTTGTCCGCGACCCGGAAAAGTGCATCCTCTGCGGCCGCTGTGTCCGGATGTGCGAAGAAGTGCAGGGGGTGTCGGCCATCGATTTCATCGGCCGCGGATCGTCCACGGTCATCGGCACGGCCTTCGACCGGGGGTTGAATGTATCGTCGTGCATCAACTGCGGGCAGTGCATCGTCGTGTGTCCCACGGGCGCGCTGACCGAGCGCTCCCACGTGGATGAGGTTATCGCCGCCCTGGCCGATCCCGACAAGTACGTGGTCGTGCAGCACGCGCCGGCCATCTCCGTCACCATTGCCGAGGAATTCGGCGTCAAGCCCGGCACCGATGCGGACGGGCGACTGGTGGCAGCCCTTCGCCGGGCGGGCTTTGACAAGGTGTTTGACACGTCCTTCAGCGCGGATCTGACCATCATGGAAGAAGGCTCCGAGCTGATATCGCGGATTCGCAACAACGGCGTGCTGCCCATGATTACGTCCTGCTCGCCGGGCTGGATCAAATATGTGGAAACCTTTTATCCGCAGCTGTTGCCCAATGTGTCCACCTGCAAGAGTCCCCAGCAGATGCTCGGCGCGCTGATCAAGTCGTTCTTTGCGCAGACCCAGGGTATTGCGCCCGAAAAGATTGTCAGCGTGTCCATCATGCCCTGCACCGCCAAGAAATTCGAAGCCCAGCGGCCGGAGTTCGCTCCCAATGGCCTGCCGGATGTGGACTATGTGCTGACTACCCGGGAAGCGGCGCGCCTGTTGCGAACCTGCGGCATCAACATGGAACGGCTCGAACCCGACAACGCGGACACGCCGTTCGGTGAACGCTCCAGTGCCGGCAAGATTTTCGGGGCCGGCGGCGGCGTGATGGAAGCGGCCATCCGCTCGGCCCATTTTCTGCTGACGGGAAAGGAGCTCTCCGAGCCGAAGCTGACCGCCCTGCGGGGCACAAAGGACCGCAAGGAAATGCAGCTCGACATTGACGGATTGAAAGTGGGCGTCGCGGTGGTGTCGGGGCTTGGCAATGCCCGCACCCTGATGAACGAAATCGCCGCCGGTCGAAGTGACATCCATTTCATAGAAGTAATGGCCTGCCCCGGCGGTTGCGTTGGTGGCGGCGGACAGCCCATCGGTCTGGACCGGGAATCCGTCAAGGAACGCATGAAGACCCTCTACAACATCGATCGGGACGATGCGCTGCGGGTGTCCCACAAGAACGCCAACGTCCAGCGCCTGTATCGGGAATTTCTGGGAGAACCCCTGGGCCATCGCAGTCACGAGCTGCTGCATACACACTACGGCAAGCGCGACGTGCTGCGCTGAATTGAACAGATGAGGAAAGCGAAAAATGAGCGAAGCGAAAAAAAACATACTGGTTGTCGACGATGATCCCGACGTGGTCGATCAGGTAACCACCATCCTGTCTGGCGCGGGATACAACGTGCTCGCAGGTTACAGCCGGGCCGAAGGCGAGGAGTTGCTGCTGCGGATGACCCCCGATGTGGCCGTGATTGACCTGATGATGGAAGAAATGGATTCGGGATTTGTGTTCTGTCACACCGTGAAAAAGATGGTTCCCGACGCAAAGGTGATCATCCTTACGGCGGTCGCTGCCGAAACCGGTATGTCCTTCCGGGCGGACAGCGAAAAGAAGCGCAACTGGATTGGCGCGGACATGATGATGGACAAGCCGGCCCGGGCAGAGCAGCTGATCGGCGCGGTCCGACAGTTGCTCGACCGATAACGACGGTGCCGCCCAAGGAGGCGGAGTCTCATGGATGCCCCCACGACGTCCTATGTCATGACCCTTCCCGATCGCTGCCGGGTGTGTTTCACCTGCGTGCGGGAGTGCCCGGCCAAAGCCATCCGGATTGAAAACGGACAGGCCGAGGTAATGGCCTCCCGGTGCATCGCCTGCGGCAACTGCGTCCGGGTGTGCAGCCAGGAAGCCAAGCAGTTCCGCTCTGCCATCAATGAGGTTACCGAGCTGCTCGCATCCGGCGCGCGGGTGGCGGCCTGTGTGGCGCCCAGCTTTCCCGCGGAGTTTGCCGAGCTGGATTATCGGCAGGTGGTGGGCATGCTGCGCGTACTGGGATTCTCGCTGGTCACGGAGGTGTCCTTCGGCGCCGATCTGGTGGCCGATCGGTACCGCCATCTGCTGGATGCGCCGTCGGACCGACGGTACATCGCCACCACCTGCCCCGCAGTCGTCGGCTATGTGGAGCGCTACTTTCCCGCCATCGTAGACCACCTGGCCCCCATCGTGTCGCCGATGATCGCAGCGGCGCGGGTGTTGAAGGCACGGTACGGAGATGATTTGCAGATCGTGTTCATCGGCCCCTGCGTGGCCAAGAAACTGGAGGCCGCTGATCCGGCCGTCGGCGGAGAAATTCACTCGGTGCTCACGTTCCGCTCCCTGCGCAAGATGTTCAAGACCATGGACATTCACCCGGAAGATGTTGCCCCGGACGACTTTGATCCGCCCCACGGCGGCTCCGGCTCCCTTTTTTCCCTCAACCGCGGCCTGCTGCAGGCGGCGGACATCCACGAAGACCTGGCCAGCGGCGAGGTGCTCACCGCCGACGGGCTGGACGGCTTCGTGTCGGCCATCGCCGAGTTTGCCGGCGGCACTTTCGATGGGCGGCTCCTTGAGGTGCTTTCGTGCAACGGATGTGTCATGGGCCCCGGCATGACCACCGCGGAGCCCCGATTCCGGCGCCACTCCCGCGTCAGCCGGTACGTGCAGTTCCGTCGCCGGAACGGACGGGTGGAAACGAACCGCCGGGATATGGAACAGTGTGCGAATCTCAACCTGAACCGGACGTTCACGGCCCGGGATCAGCGGGAGCCGGCGCCTTCCGAAAACGAGGTACGGGACATCCTTGTCCGGCTGGGCAAGAACACCCCGGGCGACGAGCTGAACTGCGGCGCCTGCGGCTATGACACCTGCCGGGAGCATGCCGTCGCCATACACAAGGGTCTTGCTGAAGACGAGATGTGCCTTCCTCATATTATCGATCGGCTTAAAGTGACCATCCGCGACCTGTCCGACTCCCACGCTCAGCTCGCCACGGCCCAGGATCAGCTCATGCATTCGGAAAAGCTGGCGAGCATGGGGCAGCTGGCTGCCGGTGTGGCCCACGAGCTGAACAATCCCCTGGGGGTGGTGCTCATGTATTCCCACCTGCTCCTCGACGATCTGGATGCGGGTTCGCCCCTGTACGGCGATTTGCGGCTCATCGCGGAGCAGGCGCAGCGAAGCAAGAAAATCGTGTCGAACCTGCTCGATTTCGCCCGCGAAAACAAGGTGTTGCTCGAAGAGGTGAACCTGGAAGAGGTGCTGCGTCGCAGTGCCGAGGTCACGAGAGGCCTCCAGCGCCCGTTGCCGGTGTTCGAATTCGGCCATCGCGACCCGGTCTGCGAAATCGATCCCGATCAGATGACCCAGGTATTTACCAACATCATCAATAATGCCTGTGGCGCCATGGGCGACGACGGGCAGCTGATCATCCGCACCACCGACAGCGCCGACGAAGTGGCCGTGGCGTTCATCGATAACGGCTGCGGCATTCCCGAAGAAAACCTGACCAGAGTGTTCCAGCCGTTTTTTACCACCAAGAAGATCGGCAAGGGCACCGGGCTGGGGCTCGCCGTCTCCTACGGCATTGTCAAAATGCACCGGGGCTCCATCGAGGTATTGTCCAACGCGGACAGGAAAAAGGGCCCTACGGGCACCACGTTCACGGTGAAGATTCCCAGGCGCCAACGGGCGTCATGACACCGACGCTTGAAGGAGATCTGAATTGATGGATACCTCACTTCGACTGCTCATCACCGATGACGAAGACGGCATGCGCGAGGGTGCGCGCCGGGCCCTGCAGAAATTTTCGTCGAGCTTCCAGGATCTGGACGTCAAGGTGACCTACGACGTGCACACCGCCCCTTCCGCCGAAGAAGCGCTGGAGCAGCTGAAGGAAACGCCCTTTGACATCGTGCTGCTGGACTACAAGCTGCCGGGCATGAACGGCATTGAGCTGCTGGGTATCATCCGGGATTTGAATCCGGACACCCACGTGGTGATGATGACCGCCTACGCCTCCCTCGAAACCGCCGTGACCGCCACCAAAAAAGGCGCGTTCGACTTTCTGGCCAAGCCCTTTACGCCCGAAGAGCTGCGCGCCGCTGTGCGGGCTGCCACCCGGGGCAGTATCCTGCTGGCGCAGGCCAAGAGGATGGCCGAAGAAAAACGGCGGATGCGGTTTGAATTTCTGTCGGTCCTGTCCCACGAGCTGAAGGCGCCCATCGGCGCCGTGGAAGGCTATCTGGAACTCATCCGCAGCGGCCACGTGAAAGATGACGCCACCCTGCAGCGGGTGGTGGAGCGGAGCCTGGTGCGCCTGACGGGTATGCGCAAGCTGATCTTCGATCTGCTTGACCTGACCCGTATCGAAGCGGGCACACGGACGCGCAACCTGCTGGCCAATGATATCGTCGACATCGCAAAAGGAGCCGTGGAGCTGGTGGAAACCGTCGCTGCGGATCGGGGCATTGCCATTGACGTTTCTGCGGAGGGCGGCAGCCGCTTTGTGGTGGACCGCAGCGAAATCGAAATCATCTTGAACAACCTGGTGTCCAACGCCGTGAAATATAACCGGGATAACGGCCGGGTGGTCATTGCCATCAGCGGTACCTCCTGCGCGTTGACCATCCGGGTGAGCGACACGGGCATCGGCCTCTCAAAGGACGAGTGCGACCGGCTGTTCGGCGAGTTCGTCCGCATCAAGAATGCAAAAACCCGGGGTATCGAAGGCTCGGGACTGGGACTGTCCACTATCCGTAAAGTGGCCAGACTCTATGGCGGAGATGCGGCGGTGGACAGCGAACCCGATGTGGGAACCACATTTACAATTACCCTGCATCCTGAACCCGCGGAGGTGACCCGTGAATCGAACTGAACTTCCCGTCAATGAAACGGTTGTGGCCGCCCAGATGGCTGCCCTGTGCGTTCCCGATGCAAGGAGGGTGGATGATATCCTCAGCCGTGCCCTCGAAATGAAAGGCCTCGACCCGGCGGACGCCGGCGTTCTTTCCATGGTGACGGACGAAAATCAGCTGTCGAAGATGTACGCCGCCGCCGCAAAGGTAAAGGAGCAGATCTACGGAAAGCGGCTGGTGTTGTTTGCACCGCTGTACATCTCCAACCTCTGCCGCAACGAGTGCACCTACTGCGCGTTCAGAGCCTCCAACAAGGCACTGCACCGGCGGGCGCTCTCCATGGAAGAAATCGACAGGGAAACAGTGTCCCTGCTCAAGGAGGGGCATAAGCGGGTGCTGCTGGTTGCGGGTGAATCCTATCCGAAAGAAGGCTTTCGCTATGTACTGCGTGCTGTGGAGGCGGTGTATGCAGCCCGATACAACAATGCGAACATCCGGCGGGTCAACGTGAACGTGGCACCCCTTTCCGTGGAGGAGTTCCGCGAACTGAAAGCGGCGCAGATCGGCACATATCAGCTCTTTCAGGAAACCTACCACCCGGCGACCTACCACACCGTGCATCTGAAGGGCGCCAAGAGCGACTACGGATATCGCCTCAGCGCCATCGACCGGGCTATGGAAGCCGGTATCGACGACGTGGGCATCGGCGTCCTGTTCGGGCTTCACGACTGGCGGTTCGAGCTGCTGGCCATGCTGCAGCACGTTGCTCATCTGGAGCGCCGCTTCGGCGTGGGACCTCACACCATCAGCATTCCGCGGCTGGAGCCGGCCTCCGGAGCGCCACTGTCGGTTAACCCGCCCCATCCGGTCAGTGATACGGACTTCCGCAAGCTGATTGCCATTCTGCGGCTCACGGTTCCCTGGACGGGCATCATCCTGTCGACAAGGGAGCGGGCGGATATGCGGCGCGAATCGTTTTCGCTGGGGGTTTCGCAGATTTCGGCAGGCAGCCGCACCAATCCCGGCGGTTACAGCACAAAAGAAGAAGAAAATGCGTCCCAATTCTCGCTGGGCGACCACCGACCCCTCGACGAGGTAATCCGGGATGTCGCCGCCATGGGCTACCTTCCGTCGTTCTGCACCGCCTGTTACCGTCTCGGCCGCACGGGCGCGGACTTCATGGATCTGGCAAAGCCCGGTGCCATCCGCCACCACTGCGATCCGAATGCCGTGTCCACCCTTAAGGAATACCTGGTGGACTATGCATCGCCGCAGACCCGCACCGTGGGCGAAGCCTGCATTGCGGATCAGTTGCCCCGGATGGATGAGGTGGCGCACAAGCGGACGCTGGCCATGCTGGAACGCGTGCAGGCAGGTCAGCGGGACGTGTTCTGCTGAGCAGAAGAAAGGAAACGGATATGACATCAATGCCGCGGACCAGCAAGGGCTTCCGGTTGCACATCGGCATCTTCGGCCGCCGCAACGTGGGCAAGTCCAGTCTTCTGAACGCGCTGACAAGACAGAATGTGTCCATTGTATCGGACACGGCGGGTACCACCACGGATCCGGTGGAAAAGCCCATGGAGCTGCTGCCCATCGGGCCCGTGCTGTTCATCGACACGGCGGGGGTCGACGACGATGGCGCTCTGGGAGAGCTGCGCATCGAAAAGACCAGACAGATTCTGTCTCGCACAGCCCTGGGGATCATCGTCACGGACGGCGTTGTGTTCGGCCCTTTCGAAACCGGCCTGTTGGCAGCCCTGCGGGCCAACGACGTACCCGTGCTGGTGGCGTTCAACAAAGATGATGAAGGCACATTTTCCGTCGACGCCGCGGCAACCCTTTCTGCGCAGAACATCCCATGGGTTCGCACCAGCGCCTCCAGCGGTGCGGGCATCGAGGATCTGCGACGCGCCATCATCGACACGGCACCTTCGGACTGGATGGGCGGCTACCCCATCATCGCCGATTTGATTGCACCGGGTGATACCGTGGTGCTGGTCATTCCCATTGACAAGGAAGCCCCCAAAGGTCGACTCATCCTGCCCCAGGTGCAGACCATGCGGGAATGCCTGGATGCGGATGCCCACTGCGTGGTGGTCAAGGACAACGGCCTCGCCGCTGCCCTCGACGGCCTCAAGCGACCTCCCTCGCTGGTTGTGACGGATTCCCAGGCCTTTG
>JAKQNG010000207.1 GCA_029565915.1 Deltaproteobacteria bacterium | reverse complement strand
GACTCCGACACGGACACCGACTCCGCGGTGCCGGGGATTGTCTGCGACGGCGCAGGCGTTGACTGCTATACGGAGTGTTATGGCTGTGCCGCGTTCGAATCGACGCTGTGTGGAGACGAATATGGAGCCTGCATGGAGAATGCCGACTGTATCAGCTATACAGACTGCCTCTGGGTTGACTGTTCAATGTCGATGGAATCTTGGGTCGACTGTGCAGCGGACTGCCGCGCCGCAACAACGGAGCTCGCCGCGAGCTACTTTGAGGCCTTGGAAAAATGCATTTTCTGCCATTGCCGTATCTCCTGCGAACAAGAGGCCGGAGAGTCCCTCACCTGCGGGTACTGATTTTCCTCCCGGCGCCTTTCCACGATCCCGGCCCGCGACATCCGGATGCGCACCGGCCCTGCGCAATGGGGCGCAATTCAATCTGACCAGACTGGTCAGGTTAATGGCTGTGGGCCTTTTCCCTTGCCAGAAATCGGCGGGGTGGTTAAGTGACCGGCCATGACGGACAGCACTTCCACCTGCGGCCCCCACAACCAGACCATCGTGGTTGCCCGGGTGCTCTACGCGGACACGGACAAGATGGGCGTCGTCTACCACGCCAACTATTTCCGCTGGTTTGAAGCGGGCCGCGGCGCCTACATGCGACGCCGGGGACTGGCCTACAGCCGCATCGAAGCGGGCGGCATCCAGCTGCCCCTCGTGGAATGCGGTATCCGCTATCACCGATCGGCCCTGTACGAAGATCTCCTGACGGTCAGGGCCTGGGTCACCCGGATCAGCGCGGTGCAGGTGGAGTTCCAGTACGAAATCGCCCGCGGCGATGAGCTGCTGGTCACGGGGTTCACCCGCCACGCGACCATCAACGGCGAAAACCGCCCCGTGCGGGTGCCCGACGACCTGGTTGCCGCCCTGAACAGTGCGGAAAACACCCCGGACGTGCCATACTGATCGCGCCTTTGCCACGGGGGGCGGATGTGGTTATGATGAAATGCCGGCCAGAACCGGCCACTGACGCGAAAGGCAGAAAACAGCCATGGAAGAGACAATCAAGAAAGTCATCGAAGAAAAAATCCGGCCGGCCCTGCGTATGGACGGCGGCGATATTGAGTTCATGGGCATGATGGGCAACAAGGTGAAGGTGCGCCTCAAGGGTGCCTGCAGCGGATGCCCTTCCGCGGCCATCACCCTGCAGATGGGGGTGCTCCGGCTGCTGAAGGAAGCGGTGCCCGAAGTCGAAGACGTGATTCCGGTCTGATCATGAGCACCCGGGAAGAAAAAGGGGCGAAGCTGGCCAAGGCCTTTGAAGATTTTCTGCGGGCCGTGGATCGCTCTCCGGGCACCTATCCGGAGCTCCTCGACACCCCGGTCCGGGCGGCGGACACCTGGCTGGGCGACCTCCTCGACGGGTACGAGTGGGATCCGGCCAGCATCCTCGCGGACGGGCTCCCCGCCAAGGGGAACCGGGGCATGGTGGTCATCCGCGACCTCGTGTTTCACTCGGTCTGTCCCCACCACATCCTCCCCTGTCACGGCGTGGCCCACGTGGCCTACATTCCCGGGGATACCATCGTCGGGTTTTCGCGGATTTCGCGGCTGCTCGACTGCTTTGCCCACCGCCTCACCCTTCAGGAAACCATCGTCAAGGAAGTCTGCGACGCCCTGATGACCCACCTGCAGGCAAAGGGCGCGGCCTGTGTCATCGACGCGGAGCAGTTCTGCATGGTCGTCCGCGGCGTGCGCAAGCCCGGCAGCCGGGCCATGACCTCCGATTATGCGGGCGCCTTCCTCGAAGATGCGTCCCTGCGGGCGGAATTCCTTGCTGCCATCAACGCGGAAGAACCTCCGGGCGATACCGACTGATCGATCATCCTCAATTCTTCAAGGAGCATTCACATGGTTTCATTCAAACAGGTACACATCCCCGACGGCGACCTGATCGCGTCCGACGGCGGCGTACTCAAGGTGGGCGACCATCCGGTGGTGGGCGTACTGCGCGGCGACGGCATCGGCATCGACATCACACCGGTCATGCAGAAGGTGGTGGACGCGGCGGTGGAAAAAACCTCCGGCGGGCGGCGGCAGATTCGCTGGTGTCCCATCTACGCCGGGCTGGAAGCCCTGCAGCGGTATGGCGGCACCGACGTGCTGCCACAGGAAGCGGTGGACGCCATCGCCCACGTGAAAGTGGCCATCAAAGGGCCGTTCACCACGCCCATCGGGGAGGAAACCCACGTGTGCCTCCACTGCGCGCACCAGCAGATGCACGACGGCGCCTGCGACGCCTGCAAAAAAACCGACGGCGTGGCGCCCCGGTTCCGCTCCATCAACGTGGGACTGCGCCAGCGTCTCGACCTGTACGCCTGCGTGCGGCCCATTCGCTATTTCGACGGCGTGCCCTGCCCGAACAAGTGGGCCGACAGGGTAAACTTTGTCATCTTCCGCGAAAACACCGAGGACGTGTACGCGGGTCACGATTTCGAGCGCGGCAGCGACGTGGCCTTGGCGATCATCGATCTGGTGAAAAAGATGACCGGAAGGGACATCCGGCCCGACAGCGGCATCGGTGTAAAGCCCATTTCTGAAACCGGCAGCAAGCGGCTCGTGCGCAAGGCCTGTCAGTGGGCCGTGGACCAGAACCTGCCCTCGGTCACCCTGGTGCACAAGGGCAACATCATGAAGTTCACCGAAGGGTCGTTTGCCAGATGGGGATACGAAGTCGCCACCCGGGAGTTCGGCGACCGCTTCGTGACCGAAAAGGCCCTGTGGGATCAGTTCGGGGGAAAAATGCCCGCCGGAAAAATCCTCATCAAGGACCGGATTGCGGATTCCATCTTCCAGCAGATTCAGACCCGGCCCGACGAATACAGCGTGCTGGCCCTGCCCAACCTGAACGGCGACTACCTGTCGGACGCGGCCATCGCCCTGGTGGGCGGTCTGGGCCTCGGGCCCGGCGCCAACATCGGCACGGATGTGGCGGTGTTCGAGGCCACCCACGGCACGGCGCCGAAGTACGCGGGACAGGACAAGGTGAATCCCGGTTCCATCATTCTGTCGGCGGTGATGATGCTCAACCACATGGGGTGGAACGAGGCGGCGGAACGGATCACTGCCGGCGTGGCAGCGGCCATCCGCGACGGTCATGTCACCTACGATCTCGCCCGCCAGATGAAGAGCGAAGGCCGCACCGATGTCACCGAGGTCTCCTGTTCCGGTTTCGGCAACGCCGTCATCGACCGGATGTGACCCGGCTGCCCTGCGGGCGCACCCTGTGCAGAAAACAGATATCTGATGCCGGTGAGCCGTCCATGGGCTTCGATTCGTCAAAGGACCATGACATGACTTCCGACAGCGGCATTTCTGTCCGTTGCGGAACCTCTGCGGAAAGGATGCGGACATGAATATCCGGTTGATGGTTTGTCTGGGCCTCCTGTTGACCTGGCCGACGGCCTGTTCCGATTCCGGCGGGGCCGGTTCGGACGGTGATGCCGACGGGGACACCGATACGGACACCGACGGCGATACGGACACCGACGGGGATACCGACAGCGACACCGAT
>JAKQNG010000185.1 GCA_029565915.1 Deltaproteobacteria bacterium | reverse complement strand
CATCCTCATCATAGATCAGCGATCCCGCGATCTTTCAAGAGGGGATCAGCAGGAGATCAACCGCGATCAACACAATCTTTAAACTTTTTCGATTTTGAGATGCGCTCTAGATGCATAGGACAGTATTTGTCTTAGTCCGCGCGTAACATGATCGCGCGCGCGTGAATAACGTTGTCCGCGTGTATGGGATAATGAGAGGGGGAAAAATCAATCCGCTCGGGCGTACGGCATAGCTTCCATACACTGAGTATACTCGGTCACGTAATTGTACCAAAGGATCTCATATTCTTCACGAGTCACTAAACCTTGTTGATAGTCTGACAACATATCGGTAAACTGGTCAAAAAGCTCTTGGGGACAGTCGCACATTCGTATTTCCTCATTGCAGAAAAAGTCGCACACCTTTTCTCTTGTCGGGAAATAGCAGATACCATCATCATATATCACCGTCTCAGTGTCATACATCATCGAAACATCGTCGCCCACACAATAGCTGTCCGGCATATAGTCGAAGCATTCCAGCAAAGAATCTGCCCGAATAGACTGCAAACCATCATCATTCTGATTGGCATTGCATGCTACAACTGCAGCACACACGGCAAGTACACAGATAAACGATTTCATCGTACACCTCCTGTTGATTTATCCTCACAGTATCACAGCATAGAGTCTTGTCATGTATGGAGGGCCGGCCCATCGATGGAGGGGTGGTATCCCGCCGAATTGATGCCCGGAGTCTACACAGAGTCTACACAGAGCAGTGGGGCCATCGGAGCCCAGAAACACGAAACCCCCGGAACCTAATGATTCCGAGGGTTTCCACTTTTAGCGGGGGCAGGATTTGAACCTACGACCTTCGGGTTATGAGCCCGACGAGCTACCAGGCTGCTCCACCCCGCAGCAAGTGACGCTTCCATATCGGCTATTTCTCACTTGGTCAAGCCCGGCGCGTACTTTTTTTACCGGTCGACATGCGCCCCCGGGGCGGAACGGCGCGGCCTTCTCTCTTTGTGCCCGCGGCGGCCGGACGGGAAGAGGACACCCGTTCCCGACTGGTTGCACGGGCGGGCCGACGTTCTTTGTTTCCGGCTGATTTTTTTTCTGTCGCACGGGCCGGCTCCTTTTTTGTCGCGCTGGCCGGTTTCCGATCCCGGGTCCGAGGGCTTTTGTGCTCGTCATCACGCGCCACGCTGCGACCGACTGTTCCGGGTTTCCGGGGACGATCCAGATTGACGAAGTCCCGACGCGCGATGTCGTAGGTGTCCAGAAGCGTCTTCAGTTCCTTCGGTGTCAGCCGCCGATATCGGCCGATGGGCAAACCGTCGATGGTGATTCCCGCAAACGCCACCCGCTTCAGCTTGCTCACCTGCAACCCCGTCGCATCAGCCATGCGACGGATCTGGCGGTTCTTTCCCTCTTTCAGCACCACGTGGACCCACGTGCCGCCATCGGATTCCTCCACCCGGGCAATTTCCCTGATCCGCTGTGTGCGCGTGCCGTCCTCCAGCACCACTCCGTTACGCCAGATCTCCAGCACCGCATCCGACACAATGCCGTGAAACTTGATCAGATATCGCTTTTCGGCGCCGAACTTCGGATGGGTCAGGGCGTGGGCCAGTTCGCCGTCATTGGTGAGCAGCAGCGCACCGGAGGTATTGAAATCCAGACGGCCCACCGGATACAGCCGCATCTGCTCATCCTTCAACAGATCGAGGACCGTGGGTCGTCCTTCCGGATCGCCCACCGAACAGATAACCCCCCGGGGTTTGTTCAAAATGAAGACCACCGGGCGCTCCCGCACCAGCGCCACACCGTCCACCTCCACCACCTGGACGGATGGATCGACCTTTGTGCCGAGTTCCCGCACCACCACCTTGTCCACGGTCACCCGTCCCGCGAGGATGACCTCCTCGCAGGCGCGTCGCGATGCGATACCGGCCATAGCCATGATTTTCTGAAGTCGTTGCGCGGTCATTCGCCGTAGGGATTTTCGTCTGCAGATGCCGGCGCTTTTCCGCTTTTTGTCTTCTGTTCCGACGTCTTGTCCACCGGTGCCTTGTCGTCCGCTGTTCCTTCTTCTGCCCCTTCAGCACTTTCCTCCCCTTCCTCCGCTCCGGCGTCCTCTTCAGCGCCTTCTGCCAGCGCTTCCTTGTCCTTCTCCCACACGTCGACCATTCCGTCTCCGTCCTCATCGACGCCGATGCGGACCAGCCGACCGCCCTCGTAATACTCCCAGTAATCGATACGCCCGTTCTGGTCCGTATCGCCTTCCAGCTTGATGACCACGCCGTCCAGCAGATGCCGGACCCGATCTGCAATGCCATCTGAATTCTGGTCAATATCCTGCCGGATAATTTTTCCGTCGGCGTAATGGGTCACAATGTCAATCCGACCATCAAGGTCCAGATCCACTTCGTCGCGTTTCATCTTTCCCACGTCGTCAAAGAACATGTACAGGTCCAGCGTGCCGTCGAAATTGATGTCCGCTTCCCGGCAGGCCATCACTTCTCCATCGCCGACGGTGACATACACCGTCCTCACGTCCGGAACCCCGTCCTGATTCAAATCCGAACGGGTCTCCCGCGTGCCGGTCACCTCACATTTTGTTGCGGCGGCCAGATCGGGCAGCAGGCCTGCCTCCGCGCGAACTTCGTTGGGCGTTCTGGTCTTCTTCGAATCCCTGTCCGCGCATGAGGCACAGAGCAGAACAGCGATGACCGCAAAGAATCGCGTTTTCATGAAAACTCCCCTTGTTGCGTCAGGACCCGGAAAATAATGACAAAGCCGGATGGAAACTGCAACGACTATCCTCTACTGGGACGGTCCGAGGCCCACCACATCCTTCTTCTCCACCCGGGAGGACAGCATGCCGAAAGACACTTTCAGGTCGCCCTTCTCGTCCACGCTGGCGACAATCCCTTCCCGATCCTTCAGGAATCCGCCCACCACGCGGACCCGATCACCCACCTGGATGTCCGCCATGCGCGCCTCGGAAACCTTCGCCGGCTTTGCAGCGGAAAGGGCCGCCGTGTCCGGTCGTTTTGCTCGCGACGCCGGTTCGGAGCGCACAGGCCGCGACGGGCGTTCCCGGACGGGGCCTTGCTTCTCTTCCACGAGGGCCTTCACTCCCGGAGATGGGGCCGGCGTATCCACCGATAATTTCGCCATCGCATCTGCAGATGCGTGCAAAGCGGAACGAGCCGCTTCTTCTTCCTGCCGTTTCGCTGCGGCAACCGCCCGTCGCTTTGCCCGTTCCTGTTCTCGCCAGTTCTGCTCTTCCAGCAGATCCGCCATGCGGGACTCCAGATCCCGGTGGCGCCGTTCCGCCTCTTCCTTCAGCTGATTCTCCCGCTGCAGTCTCTCCTGTTCGAGTTCCGCGTGGGTCAACTCCCGTTCGTGCTGCTTCTGGGCGACGATGGTTGCCATTGAGACGGCATCGTTTTCCGGAGACCATGCCATGAACCGGTACACCGGAATCAGCGAGGCCACCGTGGACTTGATGGTTTCCAGCGATCCGGGACCCAGGGCAATCGCCTCATCCCGCGGTATCCGCAGACCGAAAAACATGGCGCGCCCTTCGACGAAACGCGAAATGAACCCGGCCAGTCGACTGCTGTCCAGCCTGCGCACTCCGGTCAGCTCGTCACCGTCCAGGCCCATGACAAATTCTTCGGGCAGCCCCCCGCAGAGCTCTGAAAACGCCTCTGCGCCTTTCCCATCCGCCAGAAGGGTGAGGAGATTGCGTCGATCCACCCAGGCATCGTAATGCAGGCGGACACCCGCTTGCAGGACCTCCCGATCCACGGACACACCAATGAAAATCTGCTTGTACAGGGGCGTTGGATCTTCCAGCGTCTGGGCCAGCGTTTTTTCCGTGTCGATGATCTCTTCCAGTTCCCGTCGGGCCGACAAATCTCTTGAAAAAAACAGCCACTGACAGCTGACCTGCTTCCTGTTCCACAAGGATGGATGATCGTCCGAGAGGTGGGCCACGAGATTCAGGTCCGCCTGCGCAAAGACGCCGGCCAGTTCCCGCCCGATGAGTTCCAGCTGGTCCTTCACCCTCCGCCGCTTGAGGGTGAACATGTTGCTGCTCCACTTTTCGGGCAGATAGGCGTCAAAATCTTCTGCGGAAAAACCCTGGAACATGGCTGGTCAATTCACTTCGCGGAACAGGGGCTACTTTTTCTTCCTGCCCTTGCCGTCTTCCCCGGCAGCCGCCGCTGGTCCGGCACCTTCCGCCGGCTCTGCCGCTGCCTTCTTCTTCGCACTCTTTTCGGCCTTGTCCGCCTTTGCGGCCTTCGTGTCCTTTTCCTTCATTGCCGCGACATGGGCCACGGCCTTGTCCATGGACAGAAGCCGCCGTCGGGCGGTGCGGAGATTCGCCTGCGCCCGGCGATACAGTGCGTTCTTTTTAAAATTCTTTTCGTCCACACCCTTATCGCGCAGAGAGGCGACGATTGCGTCCAGTTCCGCTGTTGCTGCTTCCAGCTGCTTTTCTCTGACGTTTCTGCTTTCTGATGCCATGTGTTTCTCCTTGAAACAACCTCTCGCGGCCGCGGTATTCTCTGCGCCGCACAGAATCAAGCAGCGCACCATCGCACAACCCTGCATCTTGTGCAACCCCTCGTTTGAGGAACTTTTTTTTGAGTTGTGCGGGCGCGTTTTGGAATTATACTTTCTGCATATGGCGCTGATTCTCCGGGTATACAGCAAATCTACAGATTTTTCGCTTTCAACACGACGGATCGAACAACGGTAAAGTCATGGCGGGCATTGAACTGAGACAACAGCAGAAGCAGCTTCAACAGCTGGTGATGACGCCACAGCTTCAACAGGCGATAAAACTGCTGCAGCTGTCCCGGATTGAGCTCGTCGACATGGTGCGGACCGAGCTGGAGGAAAATCCGGTGCTGGAGGAGCTGGCGGAATCCGGGGACCAGACCCGGGACGCGGCGGAAGGGCCGACCGCTGCCGAAATGGCGCCGCCGTTGGACGAATCAGTTTCCGCCGCTGAACCGGCGACGGACGAAATGACCCTTGGCAGTCGCGAAATCGACTGGGAAAAATATCTGGAAAATTACGCGAATCAGGCCCCGCCCCCTCAGGGCGCCCGGGATCTGTCGGCGACGGAAGACGCCCCGTCCCTGGAGGCGACCCTCCGGGACACAACGACCCTGTCAGATTACCTCCTGTGGCAACTGCAGATGACCTCGGTCACGAATGAAGAAGAACAGTTCGCGCGACTGGTCATCGGCAGCCTCGACAGGGACGGATATCTGAAGGATGCGCCGGTGGAGGATCTGGCCCGCCAGGCAGGGCTCGATCCCGAAGACGCCCCCGAGGTGCTGAAAATGATTCAGGCCTTCGACCCTGTGGGCGTCGCGTCGCGGGATCTGCGGGAATGCCTGCTGGCCCAGGTGGACGCACTGGAACTGGATATTGACGTGCGCACGGTGGTGGAACGCCATCTGGAAAACCTGGAGAAGCACAACTACCTGGCCATCGCGAAGGATCTCGATCTCGAAATCGAAGATGTGTACGAAGTGGCAAAAATCATCTCCGGGCTGGAACCCCGTCCGGCGCGGGATTTCATCGGAGAGGAACCGCGCTACATCGTTCCGGATGTCTTTGTGCACCGCATCGGCGATCGCTATTACGTGGTTCCCAACGACGACGGTTTGCCCCGGCTGCGCATTTCCAGCTTTTTCAAGAGCGCCATGGACGCAGGCGCCGATGCACGGGAATACGTTCAGAGCAAGATGCGTTCCGCCCAGTGGCTGATCCGTTCCATCGATCAGCGTCGTCGGACCATCACCAGGGTGACCGAATGCATTGTGGACAAACAGAGGGACTTCTTTGACAAGGGCATCAACTACATGAAGCCGCTCATTCTGCGGGACGTGGCCGAAGCGGTGGGCATGCACGAGTCCACCATCAGCCGTGTAACGACCAACAAATATGTGCAGACGCCCCGGGGACTCTTCGAGCTGAAGTTCTTTTTCAATTCCTCCATCCGGCGCACCAGCGAAGAAGACATCGCGTCGGAAAGCGTGAAAAACAAAATCAAAGAAATTATCAGCGCGGAAAACCCCCGCAGACCGCACAGCGATCAGCAGATCGTCAGCATTCTGCAGGATAACGGCATTGTCATAGCAAGGCGGACGGTGGCGAAATACCGGGAGATGCTCGGCATCCTGTCGTCCGGCAAACGCAAAAAACTGTTCTAGGGCCCTCCGGGACGGGGCCAGAAAGGACCGCACATGCAGATCACCACGACATTCCGGCACATGGAGGCTTCTGACGCGATGAAGGAGCTGGTTCAGGAAAAGGTGTCCAAGTTGAAGACATATATTCAGGGCCACTTCGAGGCACAGGTTGTCCTGTCATCGGAACGCCATCTTAACGAATGCGACATGACCATTTCGACGCCCTGGGGACAAACCTACAAGGGCACCGAAAAGCACGACGACATGTACACCGCCATCAGCAAGGTGATGGATAAAATCGAGCGACAGGCGGAGCGCGACAAAGGTCGGATGAAAGCCCACCGATCGCAGGCCCTGTAGCGCCGATTCCGCTGCATTCCCAACTGGTTATCCCGCCAATTACCCTGTTTCAACCCCTTCCTTCCTGTGATATGTTCGGTCCATGTCAACATGCGGCTTCCGGCATCTTCCGGAGCCGTCGAATCTGAGGGATATCCCGATCATGAAGATTGCCGATTTTTTGCGCCCTGCTGCTGTGAATGTGGATTTGAATGCGTCCGGCAAACTCGACGTGCTGGCTGAACTCGGAAAACTTCTGGCTGCCGCATGGCCCGGGGTCCGGGAAAAGGCCGTGGTCACATCCCTCGTCGAACGGGAACGCCTCGCGACCACCGGATTCGGTGACGGTGCCGCCATTCCCCATGCAAAAACCGACTGCGTTGAGCAGGTGTGCGGCGCACTTGCCATTTCGCGAACGGGTATCGATTTTGATGCGGTGGACGGCAGGCCGGTGCACATTTTTTTTGCTCTGCTCGCACCGCCGGACTCCACCAACGACCATCTGAAGGCACTCGCCCGGGTTTCCAGACACCTGCGAGAACCGTCGTTCCGCCAGGCGATCATGAGCGCGAAAACCGCGACGGAAGCCTTTGAGATGATAGTCGAAGCAGATGACAGGGACTGATCCATGGAAGTCGCAACGCTGCTGCAGGCATTGAGCGTCGAGCTCGGTCTGGAACTCGTTGCCGGGAAAAACGGTCTGGATCGGCGCATCACCGCGCCGGGCATCCAGAAACCGGGACTGGCACTGGCGGGATTCACGTCCATGGTCCGGCCCGGACTCATTCAGATTCTGGGAAAGACCGAAGTGGACTATCTCTGGTCTCTGGGCCCGGACGGCCGCCGGACCGCTTGCCGCTCCCTCACCGGTTGCAGCCCACCGGCGATCATCGTCACGCGGAGCATGGACATTCCCGAACAGCTCATCCAGGCCGCTGGCGATGCGCGGATTCCCCTGATCCGGACCGGGCTCCGCTCGTCGCTGCTCGTGGAATCCCTGCACAAATTCCTGTCCAACCGGATGGCCCAGGTCCGCTCCATTCACGGCGTGCTCGTCGACGTATTCGGCGTGGGCATCCTCCTGATTGGAAAAAGCGGCATCGGCAAGAGCGAATCGGCCCTGGAGCTGGTGATGCGTGGCCACCGGCTGGTGGCGGACGACGTGGTGGACGTGAATCTGACGCCGCCGTCCACCATCATCGGCGCTGGCAATGAGCTGATCCGCCACAACATGGAAATCCGCGGTCTGGGCATTATCAACATCAAGGACCTCTTCGGCGTGGCCGCCATCCGCGAAACCAAGAAGATCCAGCTCGTCATCCACATTGAGGAATGGGACAACACCAAGACCTATGACCGGCTGGGCATTGTCACGCAGACCCACGACATCCTCGGCGTGTCGGTTCCGCGCATCGACATCCCCGTCCGGCCGGGCCGCTCCCTCACTTCCATCATCGAAGTCGCCGCCCGCAACCAGATTCTCAAACTGATGGGCCACCATTCGGCCCTTGAATTCCAGCATAAAATCGATGCCAGCATGGATCAGAACGCCCGCAAAGAGCGTCAACTGGAACAACTGCCCCATGCCCTCCACGGAAAAATTATCGAAGGGGACATGGATTGAACCGGAACACCAGAGGGACATCTGTCAATGATTGAAATCATTCTGTGCTGTCACGGCAACATGGCGGAAGGCATACGCTCGGCTGCGGAGCTGATTATCGGTCCTCAGGAACACTTCACAACGATTTCCGTGCAACCCGGCGACGGTCTGGAAGATGTCCGCCGATCTCTGAAAAAGGCGCTGCAGAATGCCGGCGAAGACGGAGCGGTAATTCTGACGGACATCCCCGGCGGAACTCCCTGCAATGTGGCGGCGATGTTCGTCAGCGAACGGATCCGGATGATCACCGGCTTCAATCTGCCGCTGCTCATCAAACTCACCCTGGGGCGGATGATCGAAAAGGACGTTCTCAAACTGACAGCCAACGCACCGGAATATGCGGCCGAGCATGTGATGGACGCGTCGTTCATGCTGAAGGGCACACAACCGCACTGATGACCGACCGGCACACATACGTCCGCATCGACAACCGGCTTCTCCATGGCCAGGTGGCGCAATTCTGGATTCCCTACCTGCAGGTGGAGCACCTGATCATTGCCGATGACCTGGCCGCATCCAATCCGGCCATGGTTTCGGTATATCGCATGGCCATCCCGCGTCAGATTGACCTCTCCGTGGTCATGGTCACCCAGCTGGAGGCCACTGTTACCGGGTCGACCGCATCCTGCATTCTGGTGGTCCTGTCCGATGTTTTTGATCTGGCCCGCGCCAGAATGAGCGGATTCGATTGTCCTGCCCTGACCCTCGGAAACATTCATTCGGCGCGGGGTCGGCTGCGGATAACCGACACGGTACACCTGACACCGGAAGAAACCGATGCGCTCATTGAGCTGCACCAGGAGGGAAAACGAATCGAAATTCAGACGTTTCCCGGCACTGTTCTGCAACTGGAATGGTCCGGCGGGAAAGGCGCAAAATGGGTCAAATGCTGATTCTTGCCGCTGCGACCGCCGTGTTCGGCTCCATCCTGCTCCTGGAACAGCGATGTCTGGGAAAGGTGGCGTTCGTGCAGCCGCTCATCCTCTGCTGTCTGGCCGGAATGGCCACCGGACAGACGGAGGCCGGCCTGTGGTTCGGCATCTCTCTGCAGCTCCTCAGCATCGGACAGGGCCATTATGGCAACTGGGCGCTGGCCGGCATCATCACCGCCTCCTCACTGGTGGCGCTGCAACTGCAGGGACTCTACTCCCAGCCCGGCAACCCGGACAGTCTGGTTCTCCTGTGCTGTGCCGTGCTCGCGGGCATTCTTGCGGACACGGCGGAAAAAACCCTGACGGCGAAAAGTGCCCGACCGATGACCACCGTTCCCCTGTGGCAGTCCCCCGACTCCTTTGATGCATTTCATCGATTGATCCGGCGCCGGGTGCTGCGGGGCTTCCTCTTCGGAGGGCTCCAGGCCCTGCTGGGAACCGCTATGGCGGTTTCTCTTACGCTTGTTTCCATGGATCGGGTGGCCGTTGATCCGGGCATCCGGACGGCTGTCGTCATCTCCGTTCCCCTGTTCGGGGCCGCTGTCACCATGGGGGCCATGTCCCGCAAACGCTATCCATTGACCGCGCTGATCGGCATCGCGATGATGTCCATATTTACGGTGCTGCCATGAACGCGCTGACTTCCGTGGATCTGCTGAACGTCAGCATCCGCCTGGTGCTGGTCCAGAGTGCCTGGACAACAACGTCAATGCAGTCCGAGGGCTTCGTGTACGGCATCTCTCCGGCATTGGAAAAAATCGTTCCGGACAAATCCCAGCGCAAGCGCGTGCTGAAACATTACCAGACACCCATCAATACCCATCCGTTCCTCTTCGGCACTCTGGCCGGCATCATTCTGCGAATGGAAGAGGAAGGCAAATCCACCAAACACATCCTTACCTACATCCGCACCACCATGGGGCCCCTTGCCGCGCTGGGCGATCCCTTCTTCGATGGCGCCCTCGCTCCGTTCGCCTCGCTGCTCGCG
>JAKQNG010000175.1 GCA_029565915.1 Deltaproteobacteria bacterium | reverse complement strand
AGGACGAGCAGCATCGCGTCAGCCCGCATGAAGCCGCTGTCAATGCCGTCGCCCTGCAATGCCGCAGTTGCCGCCGTGAGCTGTTGTTCGAAGCCGCAACCGTCGATGCCCACATTGGCCGTACAGGCGGCGGCCAGGGCGAGATCTGTTTCCTGCCAGGAAATGGTCGACGACGAGAAGAACGGTTGTTCCATGGAATCGGGCAGCTGCGGGCAACTGCGCTCTTCGTTGCCGATCTGCACGGTGGGAGTGGTGTATGCCGTGATGAAGCGGCCCTCGTCTCCCCGCAAATTCTCACACCCTTCCGGGGCCGAACCTCCCGGCCAGCCGTCGTTGTCCGGGTCAAACGCATTGCCGCCCCAGGAAAGCCCCATGTCCGACGTGGTGAAGGCAATGTGGATGTCGGCCCCGACGGCCGGATCGGGCAGCGCAGCGATCAGGGAGAACAGGGCGTTGGACAGGATTTGTTGTTCCGCGCGCATGGACGACGAGTTGTCCACGACCACCAGGATGTCCACTCCGTACAGGTGAACGGGCGGGTGGTTGACTTCCTCTGTTCCGGAATCGGAATCTCCGTCGGCGTCAGAGTCGGCGTCAGCGTCCCCTTCGGACGCGCTGTCCATGTCGCCGCTGCCATCGTCGTTGAGATCCTCCAGATCCCGGCAGGAACTGATAGACAGCAGGATTGCGGTTGCCGAGATGCACAGTAAAATGGATTTCATTTTCGCGGTTCCTTTCTGTTGCTACCAGTTGTCGGGATGGCAGATGGGTGTTTCGCCCAACCCTTCTTCGCAACCCGGTTCCGATGCCAGGCAGGAGGGTTCTACGCAGACCTGGCCGATCGGGCAGTCTTCATTCGCCGTGCAGCCGGATACGACGCAGTAGCAGAGGGCAGAGGAAAGAGGACCGTCGCAGACCGCGGTGGAAGCCGTGCCCCATGTTCCGTTGTCCGGACAGGTGATGGGATCCGTTTCGACAAATACCGGGGAGCAGATGCCGACATATCCGTCATCGTGCGGTGCGCAGCCCACACATACAGAACCGTCGTCGCACTCAGTTGAATTCTGACAGGTGCAGGGCCATCCTTCCGTGGCCATATGTTCACATTGGTGAGGTGTGATGTCGCCGGCCACCGGAGCGTCGTCACACAGAGGGTTCAGGCGCAATTGATTTCCGTATTCTGTCATCACCATGATTCCTGAACGGACGGTTTCCTGAACTGCGATCACTGTTCCGATGCCGGCAAGTTGCGTGACTTTCGCGAGAGTGCCGTCCCGTCGGTAGGAAGCGACAAACTGGGACGAATTTTCGAAAACGGTTTCTGTATATTCGTTTTCCCCGAAAACGACACGTCCAGTGGTTGTGCCGACGAAGAGGAGGTTTCCCTGACTGTCCACGTCCATGGACAGTGCCCGCCCCAGAGCGTAGTTGTCGAAGTCAGAATAGATATTGCTGGCCCATTCCAGGCCTCCCGTGCTGTCATAGTGGGCAATGAAATATCCCGGTGAGCTTGCCCAGGTTGCTTCGGTGACCACATCCACTGGTGCAAACAGCGTTGTCTGGAATGCCGTGTCATCTGACAGAATCAGCATGTCATAGAAATTGCCCATGAGAAACCATCCGCCGTTTCTGTCAGAAGCGGCATCCATCTCCAGTTGCGATGGTATGACAATATTGCTGGTCCTCGGATCCTCGGCCACGACCAGTCGTTCATGAAGTGCCAGCGCATTTCCCGTGTCGGCGAAGACCGCGGTGATCAGATTCAGATCAGCGGAATGCTGCCTCATGCCGGCCACGAAGATCTGACCGGCGTCATCGGTGCCGATTGCCAGCGGCGACATGGGAACTTCCAGAATGCGCGCCCACTCCAGTTCGCCATTCTGGCCATTGTAGCGGGCGATGAATGGTGTGACGGCATCAGGTATTGCCGTCAATGTGGTTTCACCGGTCTGCCCGGTTCCCAGTGTGAGGCTTTCGGTGAAGGCCCCTGCGACTGCGACAGCACCATCCGACAGAGGGGCCAGCACAATGCCCATTTTTCCTCCGATTCCTGCGAACGTTGTCAGATTTTCGATTCGGACGGACCATGCGGGTTCGAAGAATGCCGTCAGGTCCTCTGCCGATGTTGCCTCATCCGAGTCCGGTTCGCCGGTCTGGTCGTACTTGTTAATCTGAATGACCTTGTCCGCCTGCGCTTCCCACACGGCGGTGACTACCGCGGCGTCGCTGGTCGCGATCAGGGCACAGGGTTCGCCAGGAAGAGCCAGACTCCAGTGCCAGGAACCGACCATTTCATCAGAGTCTCCCCGGATGAGCCGCCACTCCCCGGTTTCAGAACGGGCGATGACGGCATAGCTGCCGTCGCTCACGTCGATATAGTCTGTCTGATTTTCGTTGTAGAATTCCCATTGCATGTACGATTCGGGAAGCAACAGGCTTTCGCAGATCGGTTGTGAATCTGTGTCCTCAATCACGTCCGAGTCCGGATCTGTTGCTTCTGTTCCAGTCTCCCCAGTGTCCGATTCCGTTTCGCCGCTGCCGTCGTCGTTGAGCAGTTCGACTGTCCGGCAGGATGGGATGCCCCACAGGACCGCCATGAGGATTGCCGTTGTTGCCATGCTTTTCATGTTCCGAGGCTCCTTTCGCCAATGGGCATTGTTCTGCCCCATGGGTATCCGCGGCTGCGGGAAACGGACACCCTCCTCACACAAAATCATTCCCCGACTCCGGCGGATGCGGCGTCGAGTTGCGAGAGGCGTTCGCTGGCGCGCCGGCGGTGAAGGGATTGGGGAAACTGTTCGATGAACGCCCGGAGCGTTGCGGTTTCGAGACCGGTCATGCCCAGCCGGCGGGCTGCGTCGGCTTTGCCCAGCAGGGCTTCCTCCAGCAGCGTGGAATCTCCCGATGCGATGTACAGATCGAAATTGTTCATGGCCGCGGACGCATTCCCGGTTTCATTGAGCTGGATGGAGGCCGCGCTCAACCGGGCCGCCGCACCCCGGGCGTCCTGCGGGTAAAGCGCTGCCGCCTGCAGGTAGGCGCGTTCCGCATCGGCGCTGCGACCTTCCTTTCTGGCGGTGCGGGCCTGCTGGAGCAGCACTGCCAGGTCCGGTTTCTGTTCCGGTTGCGGGCGTGTGCTCTTCGGGGGTGCCGGCGTTTCAACGATGTCCGGTCCGGTGGTCGGTGCGGAGGGGAGCAGCGCGATGACGGGCTTTTCTTCCGGAGCGGACAGTGCGGCGTCGTCCGCCGTCAGCCGGTTCATGGCGTCGTTGCTGAGCAAAGATGGAGAAGATGCCGCGCTACCGGATCGATACCCCTGCGCGACGTCGATCCGGCCGCCTCCGTGGAACCGGACCTCCACCAGACCCCGCAGCACTTCCACCCCTTTGTCGTCGCCGTCGGCGATGACCCGGAACACCGTTCCTTTGACGTACACGTCGCCCCACGGCGCGTGGACAATCACCGGCGACGCCGGTTTGCCGGGCGTGACGGAGACCAGCACGCTGCCCTTTTGCAGGGTGAGGGATCGGTCCGCCTCGTTTTCCGGTGCCAGGGCCACCCGGGATTCCGGGGCCAGCAGTGCGGTGACGCCTGCCTGCAGGGACAGTCTGGCGGGCTGTTTTCCCGCGCGGACAACAGTCAAAGGAGAAATCTGTTCCGGCGTTGCTGTCGACGGCTTTTCCCGCTGCGCCAGATGGAACGCGATCCCTCCACCGGCAGCCAGCAGGATGACGGCCGCGGCAGCGGGCATCAGGCGCCGGAGGGTTTGTCCCTTTGTGGCGGAGGTCTGTGTCGCAGGGTTCTGCCGCGATGCGCAAAAGAGAATGCCGTCGACCAGGTGGGCATCCTCGACGTGCGCCTCTTCCCCGGCCGGATCCTCGTGATGCATCAGCGCCGAAATGGCCGCATCGACGACCGGGTCCGGCGGGGTGTCGTTCTGTATGGATGGTCTATTCGTCATCGGTTCCTCCCGCGGATGTATTCGCAGATGCCGGGATCGGCCAGGGCGGCGCTGCGGAGAGCCTTCAACCCATTGCGCAGACGTCCGCGGACCGTGTTCAACCGGGCGCCGGTCAGATCGGCGATTTCTTCTACCGAATAGCCGTGCAGATGGTGCAGGACCACCGGGACCTGCTGCTTTTCCGGCAGTTCCAGCAGGTGTTGTTTTAACCGGTCTTTCAATCGGGCCGTGTCCACTTCACCATCCACCGCCGGAGGCTCCGGGGGCGCCACGTGGGTTGCATCCGAGAGCCGTCTGCGCCGATCCCGCTTTTCGAACACCCTTGCCGCGGTCTGCACGGTCACCCGGTCGGCCCAGCAGGCCAGGGACGATTCGCCCCGGAAACTGCCGATGGAGAAGAGGATCTGCATCAGGGCCATCTGCACGAGGTCGTCCTGCTCGCCGCCGTTCCGGCTCAACCAGGCAACCGTCCGCCTGACCCGGGGCAGCAGGTGGAGCAGCAATTCCCGGCTGGCCTTCCGGTCCCCCCGGGCCGCCAGACAGATGAGTTCCGCTTCAGCGACGGCTGCTGACTCCGGCGCCGGAATGTCGGCACTGGTCTGTGTCAATCCCATCGGGCCTCATGTATCCGCGAGGTGGGAAAACGGACATCGCCATTCGTGTTCATTGTCACAGGCCGATGCGGAGGCCCGCCTGGAGCACCGGTTGGATGCCAAAGGGACGGTGCAGCAGCACGTCCTCGCCGGCGATGCGCACGGTGTAGTTCCGGGGATTGAAGATGAACCGGCCCGTGACGGCCAGAAAGAGGGAGAGGGGGTCGTTGATCCGGAAGCCGATCGATGCGCCCGCTGCGGTGGCCAACTGGGCCCGCAGGGTCCGGTCGCCGACTGTGATCTGGTTTTCCGTTGAGCGCAGGGTCGTCTGGCGGGAGTAGGTGTCCACCTCGAACAGGAGATGGCCGGCGAACTGCAGGCGATTCCTGTTCCGGCACAGGCGCATGCCAAGGGAGATCGGGTGCCGCTCCATGCGCAGGGATGCGGCGGTGCGTTGTTCCACGACGGGCGGAATGGCGGTGTAGGCAACGGCCAGAGCGAGCCACGGTTTCAACTGGACGGTTCCGGACAGCCACACGCCGGATACCACCGGATGGCTTTGGCTCAGGGCCTGTCCCTGGTAGCCGGTTTCGAAAGCAAAGCGGTGAAAACGAAGGATGCGGTTGTCTTTTTTTCATTGGGCTGCGGAGTAAACGGGTTTTCGTCGTCCGCGATCTGCCGCCGCCATCCTTCGGCGGTGTTCTGTTTATCGTTGGCCTCCTGATCGGGCAGGGCGGAGAGCCAGTTCTGCAGCACGGCCGCCACTGCTTCGATGTGGATGTCGGTTCCCGCCGGCTGGATGATCCGGGAGCGGAAGCGGTTGGCGTCCTTTCCTTTTCCGGCGGCGTACAGGTGGAGGCGGATATCGCCGTCAACGGTGAACCAGACCGCAACGGGCATGTCCTGTTCGGAGGTTTCCGCAATGATTTGATCGCGGGCAGCCCGGGGATCGCCGAAATCGATGTCGGTCCACCGGACCTTCAGCGCGGGATGCGGCGGCAGGGTTGCACGGATGGCGTCGACGGCATCAACCATGTCCGGTGCGGATCGGGTGTTGATAAACAGCAGTACGGTCCGGGAATCTGCTGATTCTTTCGCGCGGGCCGCAAAGGCGCAGAGGACGCAGCACAGGGTGAGCCATGCGGCAGTGGAACAAGCGGTCCGGATTGGAAGAACTCCTGCGGTGAACAGCATCGCGTTTCCTGTGGGTTGCTCAATAACAGTCCGCTGGATGGAAGTCAATTGCGTCGGATTCGCATGCAACGGCGGCAGCGGAAAAATGAAGTGGTTCCCGCATGTCTGATGCGCCTTTCGCCCAGTTTGACAACATTCTGGAAAACGAGTTGAATCCGGCAGCCATTCAACAGGAGACGCCTTCCATGACGCAGCCCATCGGTTTTGACAACGAGAAATACCTGGCCCAGCAGAGTCAGGCGATCATCGATCGCGTGGCCATGTTCGGCGACAAGCTCTACCTCGAGTTCGGCGGCAAGCTGGTGTTCGACTACCACGCGGCGAGGGTGTTGCCGGGGTACGATCCGAACGTGAAAATCAAGTTGCTGCAGCGACTGGCCGACAAGGTGGAGATCATCTTCTGCGTGAGCGCAGCAGACGTGGCCAAGGGTCGTATCCGCGGCGACTTCGGCATGACGTACGACGTGGCAACCTTGAAAACCCTCGACGACATGCGCGACTATGGATTGCCCGTGTCCGCCGTGTCCATCAACCGTTTCACGGGTCAGTCGGCGGCCATCCAGTTGAAAAACAAGCTGGAGCGGCGGGGCCAGCGCGTGTTCCTGCAGGGCGATATCGAAGGATATCCCAATGATGTGGACCTGATTGTCAGCGACGCCGGCTATGGACAGAATCCCTACATTCCCACGTCGAAGCCCATCGTGGTGGTGACCGGCGCGGGCCCCGGCAGCGGCAAGATGGCCACCGCGCTCTCTCTCATGTACCACGACCATCGGGCCGGACGGGGCGCCGGATTTGCCAAGTTCGAGACGTTTCCCATCTGGAATCTGCCCCTGGAGCACCCGGTCAACGTGGCCTACGAGGCAGCCACCGCGGACATCGGCGACTTCAACATGGTGGATCCGTTCCACCTGGCCGCCCACGGCGAAATTGCCATCAACTACAACCGCGACGTGGAAAACTATCCCATCCTGCGCTCGATCATTTCGCACATCCTCGGCGCCGGCCGCAGTATCCCGCACTACGAGTCGCCAACGGACATGGGGGTGAACTGTGCGGGCGCGGGCATCGTGAGCGACGACGCCGTCTCCGATGCGGCCCGACAGGAAATTGTGCGGCGGTATCTGCGCTATAACTGGGAATACACGCTGGGGGTGGAGCGGAAAGAAACCGTGGATCGGGCAAGAGCGCTGATGCAGCAGGTGGAGGTAAAGGTGGAGCAGCGCCGCCCCGTGGTGCCGGCCAGGGAAGCGGCCGCGTCGGCGGAAGCGGCGGGAAAAGGAAACCACGGAGTGTTCTGCGGTGCGGCCATTGAGCTGGACACGGGCGATATCGTCACCGGTCGCAATTCGGAGCTGCTCCACTCGGCGTCCGCAGCGGTGTTGAACGCGGTGAAACAGCTGGCGGGCATTCCCGACAGCATCGACCTCCTGCCGTCGGCGGTCATCCGCAACCTCACCAGCCTGAAGCGCGAAGTGCTGGGGATGACGGGCACCAGCCTGGATGCGGGTGAAATCCTGATTGCCCTGTCCATCAGCGCCGTGTCCAATCCCGCGGCGGAGGCCGGAACAAAGGCCCTTCGGCGCCTGCGGAACTGCGAAATGCACCTCACCCACGCGCCCACCCAGGGCGATCTGGTGGGTCTGCGGCGCCTCGGCATCAACCTCACCACGGACGCGGAGCCCACACCGGGCGGCTACTTCCTGCGATAAGACGAACTCTCGACAGTCCGGTAAATCTGCGCCAGCGTCTCTTTCGCCACGCCCGCACCATACAGCCGGTCCGCGGCCCGCAGGGCGCCCCCGTGCAGTCGGCGGCGCAGGGCGGGATCGGTCATGGCGACCATCGCTTCCGCGATCCGTTGCGGATCGCCGGCATCCACGAGCAGCGCCTCGTCATCGGTTACCAGTTCTTCACCGATGCGGCGATCGACGATGACGGGCATTCCCGCGGCGAGGGCGTTCACCAGCTTGATGGGTACGCCGCCGGGAAGGCACCGGGGGATCACCGCGAAGTCCGCGTCGATCATGCAGCGCCAGGCATGGTTGAAATCGCCGTGGGGGAGGTACTCCACAGGGACCGCCGGTTCCGTCGAAGGAGGCGCTTCGGCCGTGACGATGCGCAGCCGGACGGCGCCCGGGTGATTTCTGTCAACCAGCGCCGCGGCCCGGAGGAGCGTGTCCACGTTCTGGTAGCGGTCCAGGTTGCCCGTGTACACGGCGGTCAGGGAGGAACGCCGCGATGAAGGCGTGTGTCGCGATGGCGGGATGTCCACGACTGCAGGGCGCAGCAGGGAGATATGGTCGGCCGGGAATCCGTGGCCGATCATCCGACGCTCGCTGTCGGCGCACAGGCAGATGATGTGGTCCGCCGCCCGGGGCAGGGTGCGATCGGCGATGCGTCCGGCAGCGCAAAGGAGTGGCGACAGGGAAGGGCGGGCGTACGTGGGCAACTCCGGTTCGAGCAGTGCGTGCTGGTGAAACACGAGGGGGATGCGGCCGGCGGGATCGGCCAGGACGCAGGCCAGCAGGGCTTCGACGTGGTGGGCGTGCAGGATGTCCGGCGCATGGTCGCGCAGCAACCCGGTGAGCCGGTGCACCAGCAGCAGATCGAACAGTGGCTTGTGGGGCGTCGGTCCGCTGCGGCGGCCGGTCCAACCGGGCAGGCGGGGCGTGCGGACAACGCGGAACCGGAAGGTGTCGTCGGATGTCGTGTCGGCGCTGCCGTAGGTCAGAAGGGTGGTGTCGGCGCCCGTGGCCGCGCAGAGGCGGCAGGTCTGGGTCACCAGGGCGGGGGTGCCCATGGGGGCGGGAAACGGACCGGCGTAGACGTGAAGAACCCCGGGCATGGGCGCATGTTATCTGCTCCCCGCGTGGATTCCAAGGACGTCCGTATCGGGATGGTTACTTCAGGGCAAGGGAACTGTATTCGCCGATGCTGCGGCGCAGGGTGAGGATGGCCATGTCCAGCGCCAGCTGGTCCATCGCGAGCTGGAGGCGGCTTCTGGACAGCTCGGTGGATGCGTCGACCAGATCGAGGCTGGTGGCCAGGCCCACCTGATACTGGCTGGAAACCATCCGGTGGTTCTCCTGCGCCAGGGCCAGCCGCTCGCCGGACACCTCCAGGTGACGCCGCCGGCCGACGATGTCCCGGTACTGGCGATCCACGTTCGTGCGGATGTCCATTTCGAGCTGTTCCCGGCGGTTCTGCGCCACCCGGATGCGGGAGGCTTCCATCTTCATTTCCGCCAGTCGCGCGCCCCCTTCCAGGATGCTCCAGTTGGCCCCGAAAATGAGCGTCCAGTTGGTGTTGTCGCCGCTGAACCCTTCGGCCGTGCTGGCATTCCACTGCCAGGTCACATCAAATACCGGAACCAATCGCGCAAGGGTTTCTGTTTTGTCGCGCCGGGCCATGCGCACGTCGATGTCCGCGCTCTGCAGGTCCACCCGGCGGGAGAGGGCCTGTTTCGTGAGGGCAGCCACAGTTTCTGCGGGAATCACCGGAGCGGTGGACGGCGTTTCAAACCGCCAGTCTCCCTTGTGCCCCAGCAGGATGGCAAGGGCGTTTCTGGCGGTTTCGTAAGCGTCTTTCGCATCGTCGAGCTGTCGGCGGGCGTCCATGAGCTGCATCCGCGCGCGCATGGCGTCGATCTTCGTCGCCTGTCCCGCCGCCTGCCGCGCCTGCGCCAGACGATCAAATTCCACCGCCACATCGACGTTCTGTGCATTTACCCCGATGAGTTCCCGCAGGCCGGCGATCTGGTACCAGGCGCTGGTCACGGCAAACAGCAGGTCGTTTCTGGCGATCATCGCATCGAGCCGCGTCTGCTCCTGCAGGTCGTAGGCGATTCTGATGGCGGGAATGGACCGCGCATTGAACAGGGTCATGCCGGCCGTGAGGTTGAACCCCACCTGCCATTTTTCCTGGATGATCATATCGTCCATGCCGACGACGGCGCCTGTGGTGGAGTCGAACTGCGGAAACGCCATGCTCACCTCGTTTTCGTTGCGGATGACGCTGGCGCCGGCGCGCAGGGAGGGCAACAGCATGGACCAGGCGCTGCAGATCAGGGCGTCCGCCTGTTCGATGGATTCGTTGACGTTGCGGTAACCCGGATGATGCCGGATGGCCATCCGGTGGGCGTCGTCCAGGGTGATGACCGGTCCGGTTTCTGTAACAAGGGGTGCTTCTCCGGCTCCGGCCTTGAGGGCCGCCAGAAGGAGGGGCGCGATGATCAGGGCTGTTTTCATGGTTGTTCCTGCCTTTCGCGGTGGAAGAGACTGACGATGGCCAGACGGGTCTGTTCCTGGACCATGTACATGGCGGGGACCACCACCAGGGTGAGCAGCGTGGCAAACGCGAGTCCGAAGCACACCGCCTGCGCCATGGGCCCCCAGAATTCCGACGAGGCCGCGTCCAGACTCACGTGGACGGCGCCCGTCTCAAAGAGCTGCGTAAAGTCGATGCCGATGCCCACCGCCATGGGCAGCAGTCCCAGCACAGTGGTGATGGCGGTGAGCAGCACCGGTCGCAGGCGCACCACGCCGGCCCGGAGCAGGGCGTCCTTCAACGGCATTCCCGTTGCCTTCAGCTGGTCGGCATAGTCGATGAGCACAATGGCGTTGTTCACCACCACGCCGGCCAGCGAGATAACGCCCATGCCGGTCATCATGATGCAGAACTTGTTTTCAGTGACCAGCAGGCCGAGCATGACCCCGATCATACTCATGACCACGGAGAACAGGATAATGCCCGGCCGAACGATTGAGTTGAACTGCGTCATCAGGATGAGGGCCATGATGAAGAACCCGATGAGGAACGCCCGTCCCAGGAACTCGGACGATTCTTTTTCTTCTTCGCTTTCGCCCGAGAAGTTTAAAAAATAGCCCGGCGGCAGCTTCAGGTTTTTCGCATTGGAGAGGTGTTGCTGCACCTGCGCCATGACTTCGGCCGAACTGCGGCCCGAGGACTCCGCCACGTCCGCCGTAATGGCAATGGTCCGCTTCTGTTCAATGTGGTTGATGGCGCCGTATCCGCCGGCGGTTTCCACCCGGGCCACGTCCCGCACGGGAATCTGCACGTCGTCTTCGCCGGTGACGCGGATGTCCATGATGTCGTTGATGCTGCTGCGGGCGTTCTGCTGGTAGCGCACAACAATGTCGGTTTCGTCTTCTCCTTCGCGCAGGACACTGGCCTCGATGCCGTTGACGGCCGCGCGGATGGCCGTGGAGATGACCTCCGTATTCACCTTGCGCAGCATGGCCTTTTCGCGATCCACCGTGACGCGGATTTCGGGGTTGCCCGCCTCGTAGTCGTCTTCAATGTCCACCACGCCCTTTACCGTGCGCAGATAGTCCTTTACCTGCTGTGCGAGTTGGATGAGGGTGACGTATTCCTCACCGGATACTTCGACGGACACCGGTGCGCCGGTCGGCGGACCCATTTCTTCCACGTCCACCCGGTACTGTGCGCCGCCAAGGTCCTTGAGCTGTCTGCGGATGGACTGGATGGTATCCCAGGTGCTGCCCTCGCAGAATTCCCGGTCCTTGAATTCCAGGTCCACCACGGCCACGTTGGTGGGCGCGCCGATCTGCACCATGCCGCCGGAGGTGCCCACGTTGGCCACCACGTTTTTCATGTTCGCTTCCCTGTTTGCGATGTGCTCGGTTTCCCGGGCCAGGGCGTCGGTGAAGGAAAGGACCGTGCCCGGC
This sequence comes from Deltaproteobacteria bacterium, assembly GCA_029565915.1. Taxonomy (GTDB): domain Bacteria; phylum Myxococcota_A; class Polyangia; order JAAYKL01; family JAAYKL01; genus JAKQNG01. Next base: position 21,660 of record JAKQNG010000175.1, on the reverse strand, counting down.
GGCGCCGTCATGGTGATCTGTCCGCGCTCCGGCGTGGTCACGGGAAAGAATTCCACGCCTTTGCCAAAGGCCGCAAAGAGGCCCACGACAGCGACAAACAGAACGACGGTGACACCGATGGTACGGAACGGATGCGCGATGCCGAGGCGCAACAGCCACTGGTAGCGTGACGTGAAGAAGCCCCGTGCCTCGCCGGAGTCGTCGAATGTCCGCTTGTTGGACGGCTTTAGAAAATCGGCGGCGATGACCGGGTTGATCACCAGGGCGACAAACAGGGAGGACGACAGAACCGCGATGACGGTGATGGGCAGGTACTTCATGAATTCGCCCATGATGCCGCGCCAGAAGAGCAGGGGTGCGAACATGGCCAGGGTGGTGAGGGTGGAGGTGATGATGGGCCAGGCGATTTCGCCGGTGGCGCGCAGGGCAGCTTCCTTTCGAGTGGCGCCCTCCGCCACGTGGCGGTAGATGTTTTCGACCACGACGATGGAGTTGTCCACCAGCATGCCGAGGGCGAGGATGAGGGCGAACAGCACCACCATGTTCAGGGTGATGCCCAGGGCCTGAATGATGACAAAGCTCATCAGCATGGACAGGGGAATGGCCATGGCCACAAAGAACGCATTGCGCACCCCCATGGCAAACAGCAGGACGATGAGCACCAGCAGGAAGCCGGTGATGATGTTGTTGAACAGCTCGTCCACCGTGTCCTCGATGAAGGTGCTCTGATCCTGGCGGATGGAATAGATTGTTGTGGGCGGCCAGTTCTTCTGGTCCTGCGCCAGCGCCGTTTTAATCTGATCGGCGATTTCAACGATGTTGGCCCCGGCGCGTTTCACGATCCGCAGGGTGATGCACTCGGTGCCGTCCATCCGGGAAATGGTTTCCCGCTCTTTGAAACCGTCCACGACCACGCCGATGTCCTTCAGGCGCACCGGGTTTCCTTCGGGCGTTTTGACAACGATGTCTTCCATGAGCCCCACGTCCTTGTATTCGCCGGGAATGCGCACCGAATACTTGCTGCCGCCCAGATCGATGTGCCCCGCGGGGGTCGTGCGGTGTTCCTGCTGGATGCGGAAGATGACCTGTCCCACGCCGATTTTGTAGTATTCGAGCTTTGCCGGATCGAGGAAGATCTGGATTTCGCGATCCATGCCGCCGGAGAGCCCCACGTCGAGCACGCCGGGGATGGCTTCGAGCCGCTCTTCAACGCCCTGCGCCACCTGTTTCAACCGGTCGAGGCGGTAGTTGCCCGCGATGTTGACGAGCATCATGGGAAATTCCGCCACGTTGATTTCCACGATGGACGGTTCTTCCGCATCTGCGGGGAGGTTCGCTTTCGCCCGGTCGATCCGGTCGCGCACTTTCTGGTAGGCGGAGTCCAGATCCACGTCCGCCTCAAACTCGATGGTCACCGCTGAAAACGATTCGGCACTGGTAGACGAGAGCTTCTTGACGTTCTTCAGATCCGTCAGCTCCCGCTCCATTGCGTTGGTCACGAGCCGTTCCACGTCCTCGGGTGCCACGCCGGGAAACACCGTGGTGACAATCATGATGGGAACTTTGACCTCCGGCGCTGCTTCCAGGGGAAGGGAGGTGAACGCGGACCAGCCCGCGATGGCGAGGAAGGCGATCAGCACATACACGGTGGTTCTGAATTTCAGGGCGGTTTGTGTGATGTTCATCTGGAACTCCGAGGGTCTGTTTCGTTGGTATCCGTGTGAGGGTCAGTTTTACTGGAGAATGCGAATCGGTTGTCCGTCCTGAAGATCCCTGTGTCCCATGACGATGAGCTGGTCGCCTTCTGCAACACCGCTGCGAAGGATGACATCGCTTTCCTGATGGGCTCCCGGTGTGACCTCCCGCCGGATGGCCCGGCCGTCCACGGCGACAAATACACTGCGGGTGCCGTCCTGCCCTTCGATGACGGCGCTCTGGGGCGCGATGAGTGCCCGTTCGTGGGTGCGGACGGCGAAGGTCAGGCGGGCGGCCATGCCCACGAGGATCTTCAGTCCGGGGTTGTCGATGCGCACCCGGGCAGTGAAGGTCCGGCTGACCGGATCCGCCGTTGGCAGAACCGCCTCCACCGCTCCGCGGAAGGTTTCGTTCAGGGCGTCGATTTCCACGTCCACGGCGGCATCCCTGTGGACCATGGCCACCTGGGATTCCGCCAGCTGGGCTTCCACGATGAGCTGGCGGTAGTCCACCACTTCGTACAGCGGCATGCCGGGGGTCGCATATTCGCCTTCGTCCGCATATTTCTGCGTGACAATCCCGTTCTGTTCTGCCTTGACAATACTGCCCGACAGGTTTGATTGGGCGATGTCGACCTGTGCCTGCGCGCTGATGAGGGCTGAGCGGGCCTCGTCGTACTGCTGGCCGGTGATCAGATCTCCCGCTTTCAGTTTTGACAGTCGCTCCCAGGTAAGGGACGCCAGTTCCGCGTTGCCCGCTGCCTGCCGCGACTGGGCTTTCAGGGCCTTGAAATCCACCCGGGCCAGGATGGCGCCGCGACGGACTTCATCCCCCGGTTCGAAGGCCATGGTTTCGATGCGCCCCGGCATGCCCGCGGAGTAGACGACGTGGTGCTGCGCCGTGGTGACCCCGTGGGCGACGACCGATTCGGTGAGGGACCCTGCGATGAGGGTCATCACCTTCACGTTGCTCACTTCCAGCCCGGCGTGGCTCTCGGCGGGCTGTTCCGGCTTCCCGGCGTCCGGTGTGGCGGCCGGCGGCAGTGTGGCGGCTTCGGCGCTCTTTTCCCGACAGCCCTGGCAGGCGATGATTGCCAGGAGCAGCGATGAAAGGGCAATGGCGGTCATCAGATGGGGTTTCATGGGGTCTCCTCGTTTCTGTTGTGCGCCTGTACGGGTTGACGGAACCGGATATTTCAGGCTGCACCATTTTTGTGTAACAGAGGATTCACCACCGCCGGCACGGGTCTCGGCGGATCGGCGGAACCGGTCGGTGAACGGCGTCGTTGCGGCGGGGAAAGGGGGGCAAAGAGAGCTGTTATTTCGCGAATCGGTCGACAAGCTCCGACAGGAGTCCCTGCAGATCCCGCGAACGGTGGTATTCGCGCCGGGTCATCAGGAAGGATTTCGGTTTGAGGTAGTGCTCCCTCTCCAGCAGCTGTTGCAGTTCCGCCAGCGTTTGATGAAGCGGATTCAACGGAATGTGCCTTCACGTGACGGTTGTTGCCCGGCGCCCATCCATGCCAGCAGAAGTTGTTCGAGCTCTTCGTCAGAACAATCGGGATGTCGACGAATCAGATTCTGTCGCATGAGCAGGATTCCCGCCTCGTAGAGCGATGCGGCAATCCGGAAGTTTTCCATGGGTGTTCCGGTGGCCATGAAAACAGCATAATTCAGACGGGTGTGGTTGTCATCCGGCGATGTAAACTTGAGGCTCAGTTCACGAGGATGACGTTGCGCAGCTGCATGCCGGTCATGTCGGAATAGGTGTAGGGCTTGTTGCCGATGACCACGGTGTCAAAGGTTTCGCCTTCGGGATCGAAGCGGTACGCGGAGTTCTGCGTGGTGGAGACCACCCACACATAGCCGTCCCAGTCCACGGCCACGCCCACGAGGCCGTTGTCACAGGAATCCGTGGGGGGCGGATCGCAACCCAGCGTGTCGTTGTCCGTGACCGGCGAGTCGTAGGTGGTGATGTCCGCCAGGTTGGTGGCGTTGATGCGGTAGAGTTTTCCAAGGGATTCCGCCGCCCAGATGTAGCCTTCGCTGATGCCCGCGCCCACGGCGATGCCGCGAAGGAACACACCGGCCAGGTTGGCGGTCTGGGAACTGGTGTTGTTGTTGGAGTTGAACCGCTGCACACAACTGCGATGACTCGGCACAGACGGGGAACTCATCTCCTTTCCGCCCACCCACACATTGCCCAGCTGGTCCACGGTGATGCCGTAGCCGCAGGTGGCCTGGAATTTCTGGACCGCCTTGGTGCCGATGCTTACCTTGATGAGTCCGCCGCTGTTGGCGTTGTTGGGAAAGCCGAAGCCGTCAATGATCCAGAAATTGCCCGCCGCATCCATGGCGCCGCCGTACAGGCACGCCGTGTTGGGAACATTAATGGTGTCTTCCACTTCGCCCGTGTCGCCGTTCAGGATGTAAACCCGGTTATTGGCATCCACTTCCCACTCGTCGTAGTCGGTCAGGGCGCCTCCCAGGCAGGAGCCGATGATCACCTTGCCCCCTTCGCCGGTTTCCTGATTCTCCGAACCGTCCCAGGCCGTGGCCCTGGCCCGGGGCGAATCGTCGCCAATGAACGGAATTTCCGTATTCCACACCACGCAGTCGTCCTCGCCATATGGCAGCACGTTGCCGGGCCCCGTGGAGGTCTGGAAGCCGTTGCCGTTCTGATCCGTGCAGTCGTTCTGGAAGCCTTTGATTTTGGTCACCGAGGACTTGCCGCCGGGAATGCTGTAGAAGCGGTTGGTCACCACCATGTCGCCGTAGACATTGACCGAGGTGCGCGAGGGGTCGCAGCTCGCGTAGGGACAGGTCCGGTAGCGCGCTTCTTCGACAAGGGTTTCGGTGTTGACCTTGGAGACGGTGCCGTCCTGGGAATTGGCGATCCAGATGTAGGACAGCCTGGTATTGCCGTCGCCGGGGACGTAGATGTCGTCGGTGAGCCCGTTGCAGTTGTCGTCGTAGGGCGTGCCCAGGGTTTCTGTCATGTTGGGGTGAATGGAACCGTTGTCGTCGTCGCAGTCGTGGGGAACGCACCAGCCGTCGCCGTCCTCGTCCACGCAGTCGGGCGGGGTGTCCCCGTCGCCGTCGGCATCGCTGTCCGAATCCGCGTCGGTGTCCCCATCGGTATCACTGTCCGAATCGGTGTCGCTGTCCGCATCGGTGTCGGTGTCCCCATCGCTGTCGCTGTCCGCGTCGGCGTCGGTGACCGTCGGTGCGCCTTCCCCCGAGCAGCCGGGCAGGGCGATCAGGATCATCACCAGAAACAGCGCGATGAATGTCATGGTTTTTTTCATGTCGTTTTCCTTCCTATTCCACAACCAGTTCGGGGTTGCAGCCGAATCGCGCGGTCACGGTCTCCCAGAGGCGGCCGCCGCCGTGTACCTTTAACATCTCACAGGCCCGGGGACAGAGCTCCACGGTGTGGCAGTCGCTCACATCCGTATCGAGCCGCTCCAGGTCGTTCCAGGTGGCACCGTCCAGGGCGTTGTCCCCCCAGTGCCAGCCCATTTTCAGTGCGGTTTCCACGCTGCAGTCCGGCATGTAGGCCAGCAGCACCTTGCCCGCATTGGGATCCACGCTGGTCGTCGTGTCCGAATCCGTGTCCAGGGGCACCTCGTATCCGTAGATTTTCCCGAGGATGTTCACGCCCGTGCAGCGGTGGGCCACTTCCATGTCCATGTCGGAATCCCAGGTGGGCACCGTGGTCCAGTCCACGTCAAAGGCGCAGCTGATTCCCTTGTTGGTCACATCTTCCAGCGCCAGGGTGATGCCGGCCGCGTCCTCCGCCGGGAAATACCAGGTGCCGCCGTTGGGCGCCGCGGGGATGTCGTCATAGCTTTCTTCGGTGCCGTCGCTGTTGCCGCCGCCCCAGTAAGCAATGGTGTCGAGCACGCTGGCGTATTCGACCACGTCGTCGCCCACGCCGATGATGTAGGTCCGGTATCCGTCGGCGGCGAGTTGATGGGCCGCGTTGTAGGCGCACAGGTCGTCGAGGCAGTGCTCGCGAAATTCGGGCTCGTCGGCCATGCCCGATGCGTTGATGCAGGCGTCGATGTCCGGATTCAGATCCGGATTGCAGTTGGGGGCGCCGTCCGTGGCCAGCAGGACGAAGGTGCGCCGCGAGAGGTCGATGGAATTGAGGTATTTGCGCGCCCACTTGAGGGTGGCGCAGATGGGTGTGCCGCCGCACTGTCCCACCGTGTTCAGGGCATCCGAAATTGCCGCGTAGGTGTCCATGGTGATGTCGTCGGAGAAGGGCACCAGCGGTTCTTCCACCACGCCGCCGCCCACATCGAGCTTCGGCGCGTCGCACAGGATGTCCAGCCTGGTGTATACCGGGTTGGTTTCCACCCGGTACTGGTTTGTGCAGGAGGTGGGGGAGGGGAACACGTTCAGCGCAAAGTTGGTGAGGCCCGACATTGTGTTCTGTTCCACTATTGCATCAATGGCCGCCTGCACCACTTCCGCGTAGGAGTCCGTTGAAATCTGGTTGACGAACATGGATTCCGAGCGGTCGAGCAGCACCAGGATGTTGAGGGTTTCCACTTCCACTTCCCAGGGAAGGTCCGCGCACTCCTCCACGTCCGTGTCCCAGTGGACGAAGGTATCCGTGTCCCCGTCGCTGTCGGCATCGCTGTCGGCATCGCTGTCCGAATCGGCATCGCCGTCGCTGTCGGTATCGGTATCCGCGTCGGCGTCCCCGTCTGTCCCGTCTGTGGGTGCCTGTTCGTCGCTGCACCCCGCCGCGGCAGCCAGCGCCAGCAGAAGCCAAACGATCACTTTCATCTGTCATCCTCCTTCACGACATCCTGTCGCGCGTTTACATGGATTGCTTTTCATTATAGCTTGAATGGCGACAGCGCGTAAGCACGCGTTTGTGATTGAACAAGCAGAAAAGAGGTTCCATGCAGAAGACGCCCATTGTGATTCACGAGCGGGACATCCCGCGGACAGATGTGGCAAACAGTCCCGGTGCGGTGATTCAGGTGCTGCTCGGACCGGAACAGGACATGCCGCGATTTTATACGCGGATGTTCACCCTGGCCCCGGGGGCGTCCATCGCCCGCCACGGCCACGACACCATCGAGCACGAACAGGTGATGCTGGAGGGACGGATGAAACTTACCGTTGGCGACGCGGTGTTCATCGTCGAGCCCGGACACGCCATGTATCTGCCGCCGGGTGTTGCCCACTCCTACGAAAATGTCGGGGACACTCCGGTCCGGTTCATCTGCTGCATCCCCTCCGGAATTCCCTACACCACCGATTTCTTCTGAAATTTCAACGTTCCCGGGTGGGTCCTCCGTCCGCGCTGCCCACCGCGCTGACCAAAGAACTTGCGAACAGAAACTACATTATACTACAATATCCCACATGGACATCAGACCCATCAGAAAATCGGGTGCGCCGGGAGTACAGCGGGACATCATCGCCCGCGGGCTCGCTCCCCTGGCGGACGACGTGCTCCTCAGCGCCGCTGTGGTCGTGAGCGAAGGAAAACTTGAAGCGGATGGCGGCGACACCGTTTATGCGGGAAGCACGATGGTGGCCATCGATCTGCAGTCAGCTGTGCGGCCGGACACGGATCGCGGCCGTCTGGTCAATCAACTGCAGCGCTCGATCGGTTTTCAACTGCGCCTCATGCGCATGGCCCGACAGGAAGCCGAGCGGCGATGTCTTCCCCTGCTGCTGGGCCCTCTGGACACGGAAGCCTCGTTCCGGCTGGAAGGCAACCATCTGCTCATCGACATTGACGTGTTCGGGCATGCCCGACCCGTTGCGCCGCCATTGCATCATCGGCAGGCGTCCACACGGCCATGACAGAAAGGGAAGTGCTCATCGTTCGATTCGGTGGCGCCGGACGGGGCCGGGAAGGGCGGTTGATCGCGCGCGACGATGTGTTGAAATCCGGTGGCGGGGTTGACGCCGCTGCGGAAATCAGGCGTAATATCTATCGCGGAGGAACGCCAGACGCACCCGGCACAACGATGAGCGCAACCTTCACCCGGAAAGAAGTGGGCCGCCTGTTCAACATGGCGGAGAGCCGTCTGCGGTACTGGGAACGCAGTGGATTCATCGCCCCTTCCGGCTATCGCGGCCGCCAGCGCTGCTACACCTTTCAGGACCTGATCAGCATCCGTTCGGCCCTGTCCCTCCTGGAACACGGCGTCAGCCTTCAGCAGACCCGGCAGATGATCGCCCAGCTGGACAGGTTGTTGCCCCAGACGACCCATCCCCTTGGTCGCCTGCGCATTTCCGCGGACCGCAACAGCGTGACGGTGACGGACGAAGGCCGGGAATTCGAAGCGACGTCGGGGCAGCTCGTCCTTGATTTCACCGTGAAGAACCTCGAAGAAGCGGTGGTCGCCAACCTGCCGGAATATGCCGAAAAGGTGAACAACCGCTCCGCATGGGAGTGGTATCTGGAAGCCTGCCGGCTCGATGAAATCGCCGAAACCTTGGACGCTGCGGAGCAGGCCTACCATCAGGCCCTGCTGCTCGATCCCTGCCTGGTCAATGCCTACACAAACCTCGGCAATCTGCGCTACCGGCGCGGATCGAGGGAAGATGCCCGGGCCCTGTACCTGAAGGCCATCGAAGTCGATGAGCATCAGCCGGAGGCCCAGTACAACCTGGGGTTTCTCGACTACGAAAACGACGATTTCGAAAACGCGCGCAGCCGATTCGAGCGGGTCGTCCATCTCGACCCCACGTTTGCGGACGCCTATTTCAATCTGGCCATGTCCCTGTACCGGCTCGGGGCAAAGGAACAGGCGTGTTTCTACTGGTCCGAATACGTGACCCGTGAGCCGGATGGTGCCTGGGCCGACACGGCGCGGCGCTTTCTGGCCGATCTGACAATGAAACGCGACGCGGAATCCTGAAGTCCGGTTCCGCCGCCGCATCAAAAGGGAAGAACACATGAAAGTCATGAAATTCGGCGGCAGTTCCGTCGCGGATGTGGCGTCCATCGCCAGGGTCGTGGACATCGTGCGGGACAACGTGAGCCGCGAAGGCCTCTGCGTGGTGGTCTCAGCCATGAAGGGCGTGACCGACGAAATCATCGACCTCGCCAAGGCCGCCTGCCTGAAGGACGAGGCCTACAAGGAGCGCCTGCACAACCTCAAGAAGCGCCATCTCTCGGTATTTGAGGCCGTCTGCGAAGATCCGGCCGAGTACAGGGACTTTGTCGAAAACCAGTGCGGCGAAATCCACAGTGTCTGCGATGGCGTGTATGCCCTTGGCGAATTGTCCCCCAAGGTGCTCGACCGGCTGATGGCTTTCGGCGAACTCTGCAGCGCCCGGATTCTCACGCTGGCCTGTCGCGGAGCCGGACTGGCGGCCCGGTTCGAAGACAGTCGCGACTACATTGTAACGGATAACCGGTTCGGCAGGGCCCGGGTCGATTTCGCCCGGACGGACGCGGCGTTGAACGAGCTGAATTTTTCGGGTGCGCCGGTTCTTGTTTTTCCCGGTCTCATTGCGCGGTGCACCGACGGTCGGGTAACCACCCTCGGGCGCGACGGTTCTGACTATACGGCGGCCATCATCGGCGCGGCCATCGGCGCCGAGGCGGTGGAAATCTGGACGAACGTAAACGGCGTGATGACCGCAAACCCCGAACACGTGGCGGACGCCAGGTCCATTCCGCAGATGAGCTACGAAGAAGCAATGGAGCTGTCCCATTTTGGTGCCCGCGTGATCCATCCGCCCACCATGCATCCGTTGACCGCACGCAATATCCCGATCATTGTGCGCAACACCTTCAATCCGTCATTTGTCGGAACGCGGATCGGCAGCGAAACCGCCGGGCGCGGTGGCATCCTCACGGGTATTTCGGCCATTCCGCGGGTGTCGTTCCTGCGGCTGGAAGGCCCCGGAATGGTGGGGGTCCGCGGTGTGGCCGGCCGCCTGTTTTCGGCATTGGCAGCCGAGGACGTGAACCTGATCATGATCAGCCAGGGATCGTCGGAGCACTCGATCTGCTTTGCCGTTGTTCCCGACGACGAAGACAAGTCGGTGGATGTCATTTCGCGGGAGTTCGCGGTGGAAATGAGCCATCAAATCGTGCTGCCTCCCGCGGTGGAGCGCAACAAGTGCGCCATTGCCGTAGTGGGCGACAACATGCGGAGTCGGCCGGGCATCGCGGGGCGCCTGTTTTCGTGCCTCGGGGATGCGGATGTGAACATCCTCGCCATTGCCCAGGGCTCCAGCGAGCGGAACATCTCCATGGTGATTGACGCGGCGGATGAAACCCGCGCCCTGGTCGCCATCCATTCCGCGTTTTTCTGAAACGCGGGTCCAGAACTTCCTTCTTCACAATTCAAAGTCGTTAAATAGCGACCATCGGTTCTGATGGTTGGTTGGATGTCTGTTTCGTATCACACAGATAAACAAAACATAGTCCATGTTGCAGATGATGCTTCGTGCGGGATAATGGCCCTGTTCCGAAATTTTTTTGTCGTCCGCGATCCTGTGTGTCAGGACCGGGCATGGGGAGGTTGCTGATGTACGAGAAGAGAAGAGAAGAGAAGAGAAGAGAAGAGAAGAGAAGAGAAGTACTGACCCTCTGAGCCTTCGCCAACGTGGGGGAGGATTCATTCCATGGAAAGCGGTTGTGGTGTGTGGGCTGTCCGCGCTGATGCTCGCGGCCGGCTGCACGGATGACGGCATGTCCGCGCGGATGAACGGTGGACCCCGGCATCTCTATCAGGAAGCACAGGATATTTTGTCGTTCGAGAACCACGAACAGTGGGGCGCGCCCATGGCCAACAGCGACGACCACACCCACGGCGCCAGGTCGGCCATCGTGAACGTGAATGGCTGGACCGAAGTGGTCAGTGTGCCGCTGTCGACCATCGGAGCCTCCGGCGCGGAAGCAACCATCGATATCAAAGTTCCGTTTGTGCAGCAGTACTGGGGCGAAGTGCGGCTGATCGCAAAAATCCCGTCCCAGAACGAGTGGTACCGGGAACTCGGATCGCAGTCCCTCATCGGCATGACACCGGATGCGTTTCACACATTGACGTTCAACATTCCGTCGGACCTGCAGGCGAAGTTCGGCAACGCGTACAGCGACCTCACTTTCACGGTGATCATCAACGCCGCAGCCGGCGCGTACCTGCTGGATAATCTGCAGCTCGGTCAGGATGCGGGCGACACAGAGACAGCGCCTGTGGATACGGATACGGGTTCTGCCGGCAGCGATACCGACAGCGTGCTTGGAGAAGTGTACTCGGTGCGGATCCAAACACCGAACACCGTACCATTTGAGGATGTTGTCCTCGGTTCTGCCACATCGCTGACGATAGGCGCGGATACGACGATCAGTCCGGTATGGCAGGGAATTGCCGTGTCGACGGCTCTTGGACTGACTGGCACCAGAATGGTGGAACCGGATGCGGAGGTGGGCGATATCTGGTCTGGAGGCAATGTTGATATTGGTGATCGGGTCACCGTGCATGGGTCGATCTATTCACCGACGACGGTGATCGGAAACGATGTCGTTGTGGAAGGTGACACGGTCACCAACCTGTCGGTGGAGCCTGTTTCGGAGATAAAGTGGAACGTCGTATTTCCATTCACCCAGGGTGAACAGATCTGGCTCGAACCGAACCAGTCTGCGTCACCTGCTCCCGGGTACTATTCGACGATGCGGATCGGGCCGACCGCGTCAATTACCCTGACGACGGGCATTTACCATATTGACGTGCTGACGGTGGAAGACAGCGCGTCTGTTGTGCTGGACCAGACTGAAGGGCCGATCATCCTGTACGTGCGCGACCAGGTGATCATGAGAGGCACCATTACTGTTTCTGACGACAGCATTTCTGATCTGCTGATTGTTTATCTGGGTGATCAGGAAATGCATCTGGAGCGTGCGTTCCAGGGAACCGTTGTCGCCGCCAACGCCGGATTGACGCTGCATCCGGCAAGTTATACGGGCGCGTTCTTTGCCGAGTCCATAACCGTTCAGGCGAACGCCACAATCCACCACATTCCGGCATGGAGTCTTCTTCGCGTCGGCGCAGGTGACGTGGAAGACTGTGTGTCCCATATCCAGCCCAGGACAACCCTGACCGGCAGGGCTGCGGAGGTGGCATATCAGAAGGACATGCTCCGGTATTGTGTCGCTCCGGACATGGATTCCTGTTACGCGCTGCTGGTTTCCAGAGCACAGGTCGATCGCACCACCGCCGCACTGCAGTTTCTGAACAGAGAAATCAGTTCCGACCAGTATCTGGGAATGTGCCGGGATCGCACGCGGAAGCTGTCTGCTGCGCGAAAAGACAATGCGTTCGCATTGTCGCTCTGTATGGACGACGATGCGGACGGCGACTGGGTCGTGGATGCCAGAGATAACTGCGCGGCCACGCCCGCCCTGATGCCGACCGACGATGCGGGTTGCACGTCGGCACTGCCGCCGACTCCGCCCGACGAAGACATTCACCAGTTGCTTTCGGAGATGAACATCATTGCCAGCAGTGCCTGCCGTGCGAAATCCCTTCCGGGTATCGGTTTTCCGGGTGGCTTTTTCTGGATTCCCGTTCCCAACGTTGTCTACGTGGTATTCGCCGAAGGGTCCAGGAATGGCGACAGCACGGATTGTCCACTGAGCTACGAATTCGAACTGTCCGGAGAAACAAGGGACTATCAGCCGGCCCATCTGCACATTGTATTTCGCGAATCAGAGCGAACCTACGACTTGTTGAACAGCGGCAAGCCGGTTCCCAAGGGACTCATTCAGTTTGTTGTCACAGACACGGATGGTGGAGACAGAACGAAAACTGGCTACGAATCTGAAGCCGCACAGAGCGCACTTCCGGGCGCGGGTATTCAACGCGAGTGGAATGACCAGTCCGTGGAGCGAATGGAAGCTGATTACTCAGAAAGACTGTCTGTCACTTGGATTCAAGTGCGCCATTCCGGAGGATTAACATCATGAAAAACAGCAATATGAAAACGAGTTGGTTTGTGATTCTGGTTGTCTGTCTGGGTCACATCGTTCCTGCTACCGCCCGGGCATTGAACTACACCAATGGTCATCACGAAATGGTGGTAGACATTGTTGAATTGATAAAGAGGTATGAGGACACTCCGACAACGGATCAAGACGAAGAAGCATGGGTGGATTTCATCGATGCCCTGAGCGGGACGAGAGAAGCACTGTCCTATCTGAAATCCGATTTGCCCAATCCGTATAACAGGGGCCGTGAAAACCACGTATGCTATTCCACCGAAGAGAAAGACGAAATGGTGGCGTACTGGGAAGAACAGGCGCAGAACCCCGATACCCGTGTGGACTCCATTGTGTTTGAAGGCAAGCATTCGCCTTCAGAACCGGGGGAGGAAACGAAATGGTGCTACTCCATCCTCTACAATCCTGCCCTCTGTCCCTATGATACTTCATTCAATTTGAACGAATTCGAGAACACACAAATCCGGGAATTGCCATTTGCGGAGTTCGAACGGAATATCTCTACAGGTGTGTGTTTCATGACAGGAACGCCGGATCTGTGGAATGAGGACCATTATCAGGCTTTAGGAAGCGTTCTCGCACGGCATGCAGGACGAGTGGATGACGAACTGGAGGATTCCGTCTTCTGGTTCAAGGCTAGCAATACCGGCGCCGGTGAAGCCGCAACAAAGGTTGCCGAAGCGATTGCCAATGCAGCACTCTCAGGGGTAAAAGCCCTTGTCGCTGCCCTGTATTGTTTCGGCAAACTGTTTGTCGGAGAGCTCTGCGATGGAGACTATGCCTGGAACCTGGTCCCGGACCTTGATTTGAACAGGCTGCAAGGGGCCCTGCCGGGAGTTCATTCTCACTCCAAGTCGAGTTATGTGGGCTTCTGGCACATGATGCAACTGGATGATGTGGAAGGGGAGTATAACGATGTCCCGGGCACGAATCTTGAATTTGCGGGACCGGGTGGAAATCCCGGCGTCGCGGATCTGGCCATCATGATTGCTGCAGACCTCACAGGACTGAGTATCCACGCCAGAGATTCAAAAGGGGTCAGCCGGTATGGCAGCTACGACGAGGTGGAACGCAGTGTCGGAGAATGGCAGTCGTTCAGTATCGGGCATACGGAATTCAGCCCGCTCAATAATCTGGCGGAGTACGGCTGGCGGCATTTCCGGGCCGATGGAACCAGATCGATTTTTCTTGGTTGGCCGCTGCATGCCTTCGGCGACACGATCGTTCCTCATCATCTGGTTGGCACGACGTCATACGGTCATCTGGGGTTTGAAGATGCCATGGCAGCCAAATGGAGCGAAATTTTTCAGGGAAATGACGATGAAATTGTCGAAGAGGCATTCCAGCTCTGGCGTAGATACTGCTACGCTCAGGATATGGAATATATTTCTCCCATGGTTCTCGAAGTGGCAGCGGAGAATCGTTCAATGATCAATGAGATGCCGTTCTGGCCATTTAATGATCTGGTGACGTCAAAAGAGCAAAAGAAGGAGATGTATTTATTGGATTCAGCCTTCTTTGTTTCTGAGATGCGTCCCCTGGTGATTAATGCCAGTGCAGGAGCCCTGGCTACGCTGATCTGTGCGGCGTCGGCGGACAACGAAACCGGCGACTATCGGTATGTGCAGGTGGAAGACCCGGATCCGGATACCCGCTGTCCGGAAGGGTTCGGATACTGTCCGACCCATTCCTGTGGCTTCCAGTGTGTGGAAGGTTACACATGGGAGCCTTCATTGTGGGAGACCCATGCGATTGGAACAATGAGTGACTGGGCGGTGATGGACACTGATGTCGATACGGACACACAGATTATCATTGAGTAAGGGAGGGGTTAGATGAAACCGTTGGTGATGCTGTTGGCAGTGTTGTTTGCATCCTGTGAATTTTTCGGAGACGATGAAGCATGTTATGGACACTATGATAAGGATTGTCTTTTCTATAATGGAATGCTTCCGTTATGCAATTCTGAGAGTTTAGCGGATTGTCATGTAGAAACAGTCTGCACTGATCCGGAAGATGTTGTTGTCGATACCGTATCAGATAGCGACAGCGTTCCGACCGAACCGGCCTGCAAACAGCAATGCGTTGGTGAATTGAAGCCATGTGAAGGTTTGTCAAAGAGTGAATGCCGAAGTCAACTTGGCTGCGAATGGTACGACAATTCGAGTACAATTTAAGGAGGTCACGATGAAATTGAGAATGCTTGGTTTGATGACTGCCGTGTGCGCAACGCTGGCTGGTTGCGACAAGAAGGAATCGGAAGAAGTAGTGCTGTCGCGGGAAGAGTATGTCGGTCGCGGAACGCAGGCCTGTCAGGACTGGCAGTTTGCCTTCTGCGAGTATCTTTTCGGCGACTGCAACTTCAGCGTGAACATGACCCACACGCAGTGCCAGACCTGGCTTTCGACCTTGAGTTGCATCGACGATGCCGCGGCTGCACAATGTGCCGACGATCTCGCTTCCGCGCCCTGCACCGGTATTCCGGAGGGTTGCGATGAGGAAAGCATGATGGATTCGGCGGCGGCGGCGGCTCTGTGCGAAGAATGGATCGGGATCATCTGCGAAAAAGAAACCGGCTGCGGCATCTGGACCGACGAAACCGAGTGCCTCGAATTCTATGCCGACGGCGTGCTGGAGTGTGAAATCATTGACGGCGTTTACCTGAACTACGAAGACTGCCGGGATGAATTCCTCACACTCTCCTGCAACGACTCCGTGCCTGACGACTGCGTGACCCTGTTCGTGAGATACTGACTGTCCAGAACTACGAATTCCGCGCCAGTACCCGGATGTTGAACATTCCTTCGGTGTTGCGCAGGCGGTCGATCATCTGTTGTGCCGTTTCGTTCATGCTGGTCGTTTCCACGGTGACCACGATGCTGCAGATGTCGTTGATGGGAATGGTCTGGTTGATGGTCAGGATGTTGGCCCCGCTCTCCGCAATGGCGTTGAGGGCCCGGGAGAGCTGGCCGGCGATGTTGCGCACATCAAATGAAAACGTCAGGTTCCGGCCCAGACTGTCCACATTGAAATGGTGGATGAAATCCTTGTATTTGTAAAAAGCGCTGCGGGAAACCCCGGCCATTCGCGTGGCATCGCTCACGCTGAGGGAGCTGTCTTCCCGCATGAGGCGTTTGGCTTCCACCACGCGGATCAACGTGTCGGAGACGATGGCGCGATCGATGATGAAGAACTGTGGGGTGCCCGCCGTCACGGAGATCAGTCGTCCTGGGTGCCGGTGGATGGCGCGGTCTGTTCCCGCGCCCGGTTCTTGCTGTGGACAATCAGCATCCGGTTCACGGCGTTGAGATAGGCATTTACGCTGGCGACGATCACATCCGTGTCTGCCGCCTGGGCGCTGTAGACCTTGCCCTGTTCGTCCTGGATGCGCACGCATACGGTGCCCTGGGCGTCGATGCCTTCGGTGACGTTTTCAACGGAATAGGCGATGAGGGAGGGATTCACGCCGATCACGCGGTTGACCGCGACGCAGATGGCATCGATGGGACCGTCGCCCGTGGCCGCATCGGTAAAGCTGTTGCCTTCCTTGTTGCGCATCTGGATGGTGGCTGTGGCGATGGCGTGGGTGCCGGACGCCACGTGGATGTGATCCAGAAACCACACGGGTTCAAACACTTCGCCCGTCCGCTGTCCGACAATCGCTTCGAGATCGCGATCATCGATCTGCTTTTTCTTGTCGGCCAGGTGCTTGAAGTCGTCGAAGGCGCGTTTCAGCTGATCTTCGGTCAGGTGAAATCCCAGCCGTTCGATGTGATCCTTGAATGCGTGGCTGCCGGAGAGCTTGCCGAGCACCAGCTGGGTGCCCTGGGGTATACCGATCTCTTCGGGGTCGATGATTTCCCAGGTTTCGCGCTTTTTCAGGATGCCGTCCTGGTGGATGCCGGAGCCGTGACGGAAGGAATTTTTTCCCACAATGGCCTTGTTCCACTGCACGGGCATGCCCGAGATGCGCTCCACCAGCTTGCTCGTCCGGTAGAATTCACGGGTGTTGATATCAGTAAATACGTTGAGCGCTTCCCCGTGGGTTTTCAACGTCATCACCACTTCTTCCAGCGCGGTGTTGCCGGCCCGCTCGCCGATGCCGTTGATGGCCCCTTCCACCTGCCGGGCGCCGTTCTGCACCGCTGCCAGTGCATTGGCGGAAGCGAGCCCCAGATCGTTGTGGGCATGGCAGCTGAACACCGCCTTGTGGGCATTCGGCACGCGCTCCATGATATCGCGGAACATCTTTCCATGCTCGGAGGGAATGGCGTAGCCGACCGAGTCGGGAACGTTGATGGTGGTCGCGCCGTTTTCGATGGCCGCCTCGATGATGCGGCAGAGGAAGTCCGGGTCGGACCGCGTGGCGTCCATGGGGCTGAATTCCAGGTTTGACACGAATTTCCGGGCGAACCGGATGCTTTCGATGGCCTGCTCCAGCACCTGTTCCCGGGTTTTCTTGAGCTGGTTTTCAATCTGGATGTCGCTGGTGTTGATGAACACGTGAATCCGCGGATCGGCGGCTTCCTTCAGCCCTTCCCACGCGGTTTCGATGTCGCCCTTGATGCAGCGCGCCAGCGCGCAGATGGTGCATCCGCGAATTTCCCGGGAAACCCGCTGTACCGCTTCCAGATCGCCGGGGGAGGTACGGGGAAATCCCGCTTCGATGACGTCGACTTTCAGGGCCTGAAGCTGCTCGGCAATTTTCAGTTTCTGGTTCAGGGTGAACGAGACGCCCGCAGACTGCTCTCCGTCCCGCAGGGTTGTGTCGAAGATGAATACTTTTTTACTGCTCATCAGAAGGCCTCCTTGAAAATGACGTTCACGCTTGCAGTGCAAGAGTTGAACTGCAGTGAACTTTCAACCTTTCAGTAAACCTGTCAACCGGAAATCCCGGCCGGGTCCGGCGCGGTCATTCTTCGCGGGCGGCGCATTCCCATTCCCGCAGCAGAGAGGGCAGTTCGTCGATGACGTCGCCGGCGATGAGCCCCATGTGTCCGGTCCGGACTGAACAGCGATCCGCGGCAAGCCCGTGGAGATAGGTACCGAGCAGGGCGGCATGGACGGGTTCCACTCCCTGGGCGAGCAGGCCGCCGATGATTCCCGTCAGGACATCGCCCATTCCCGCGGTGGCCATTCCCGGATTGCCGGTGGGATTCATCCAGATGTCGCCTTCGGGGGATGCGATGATCGAGTGGGCGCCCTTCAGGACGATGACCACCTTGTGCCATCGGGCGGCTTCCCGTGCGGTCCCGATGCGATCGGCCTGCACCTGGGCGACGGATTTTCCCATCAGACGGGCCATTTCGCCCGGATGGGGTGTGAGCACCATCGGCGTTGTGATGCGTCCGGCCCCGGAGGGATCCGCCGCAAGGATATTCACCCCGTCCGCATCCACCACTGCGGGGATTTCCAGGGATTGCAGCAGCCGGACCGCCAGGGCACTGATGCCCGGTGCCGTGGTCAGACCCGGCCCCAGCGCAACAGCGGTCTTTCCTTCCATCAGGGCGACGGCGTTTTTAACTGACTTGTCGGTCAGCGCCGCGTCCACTTTTTCAATCACTGTGTCCACCATGATTTCGAGACACCGGGATTCCACCGTCGGTCGCGCATTCTGGGTGGTGGCAATGGTGACGAGTCCCGCACCGGTGCGCAGCGCCGCCTGTCCGGTCATGACGGCAGCGCCGGATTTCCCCATGGAACCGGCCACCACGGCCAGATGACCGCACGTGCCTTTGTGGGCATCGCGGCGGCGGGAGGGCATGAAGGATTGCACGGTTCCATCGCAGAGGATGAGGCCGTCCGCACCGGCTTCCTCGGACGCCTTTGCCGGGGCACCGATGGGGATCACTTCGATTCGCCCGCAGGAGGCGGCACCCGGAAACAGCAGCATGCCCCGCTTGATGTGCCCGTAGGTCGCCGTGATATCCGCAGCGACGACATGGCCCCAGGTTGCGCCGGTGTCCGCATCCAGCCCCGAGGGGATGTCCGCGCTGACCACGGTGGCCGGGCATGCGTTGATGATGTCAATGACCTTGACCATGATGGGGTCGAGGGCGCGTTCCACTCCCGTGCCGAAGAGGGCATCCACCACGATGCCGTCGTCCTTCAGGGACTCCGCCAGTGCGGCGATGCCGGCGACGGTCAGATCCGTGATCCGGGCACTCATTTCTTTGAGCGTCAGATAGTTGCGCAGGGCGTCGCCCTGAAGGCGATCCGGCGGAGCGGCAAGACAGGTTTTCACCTCGCAGCCCGCATTGATGAGGTGACGCGCGATGACAAAACCATCGCCGCCGTTGTTCCCCGGACCGGCGAATACACTGATGGGCGCCTTCGACTGCCGCAGGGACAGAATCAGGGCAGCAGTGCTCCGGCCCGCGTTCTCCATCAGGACCGCCGACGGGATGCCGTACTTCTCGGTGGAGATCCGGTCATAGTCCCGCATCTGGGCTCGGGTCATGAACAGTTTATCGTTCCATTTTTCAGTCATCGTTCATCCTTCCAGAATAACAACCGCCACTGCCTGTCCGCCAGCGTGGGACAGACTGAGCAGGATGTTGGTGACACCCATTTGCCGGGCCCGCGCTGCCGCACCACCGGCAAGGACCAGGGAAGGGGCCCCGCTGTCCGCATTGACCACACACAGATCGTGCCAGTCGATGCCCGATACGCCGCCCAGCGCCTTGATGGCGGCCTCCTTTGCGGCCCAGCGGGCAGCCAGGCGGTCGAAGCGCATGGCGCCTGTTGCATAGTCGCGTTCGGCAGGCGTGTACACGCGGGATAGAAATGCGTCTCCCTGGCGTTCGATCACGTCCCTGATCCGGTCCACGGGACAGAGGTCAATTCCCAGTCCGAGGATCATTTTTTTCCCATGGCGTCGAGCATCTGCCGCACGGCCGCGTCGAGACCGGCAAACACCGCGCGGGCAATGATGGCATGGCCGATGTTCAGCTCGTGAATCTGTGAAATCCGCGCCACCGGGCCCACGTTGTGATAGTGCAGGCCGTGGCCCGCAGCGACGTCGAGCCCCAGTTGATGGGCAAATCGCGCGCAGTGGGCCAGCTTTTCCAGTTCCAGGGCGCGGGCCTCATCGGAGGAGGCCTCACAGTAGTCACCCGTGTGCAGTTCCACCGTCTGGGCGCCAGCTCGCAGGGATGCGTCAATCTCCCGCTCGTCCGGATCGACAAACAGGCTGACCCGCATGCCGGCGTCCTTCAATTCGGCCACGACGTCGGCCATGCGCGCCGGATCGTCCGCGACCCGCAGCCCGCCTTCCGTTGTGCGCTCTTCTCTTTTTTCGGGCACCAGCGTGCACATGTGCGGCCGGATTCGTTTGGCGACGTCGATGATGTCGCGGGATGCGGCCATTTCCAGGTTCATCACCGTGGAGACAGTGGCCCGGATCAGCTCCACATCCCTGTCGCAGATGTGCCGGCGATCCTCCCGCAGGTGAACCGTAATCCCGCTGGCACCGGCCATTTCCACCACCGGAACGCCGAACACGGGATCGGGGTAGTTCACTCCCCGGGCCTGCCGCAGGGTGGCGATGTGGTCAATGTTCACGTGAAGTCTGGTCATCGATATCTCCTGTTGCGTCCTGTGCCGCCGGGTCGGGTGTCGCATCATCCGCTGCGGCGCCGGCGTGGGGCGCGAAGTCTTCCGTTCCGGGGTCATCCGGATGGCCCATGCGGGGCAGTTCGGCCTGTTCCGGTTCATCGCCGGTGACCTCGTCGAGCAACTCCCGGTGCTCATCCCACAGCTCGGTGTATTCCCGCAGGGAAGGCAGATCTTCGAGGCCCTTCAGGTTGAACAGCTCCAGGAATTTTGCAGAAGTGCCGTAAATGATCGGGCGTCCGGGTTCTTCCTTGCGCCCCAGGACCCGGATGAGTTCGTGCTCGAAGAGAAATTTGAGAGTGCCGCCGCAGTCCACGCGCCGCACATCCTCCACGTCCGCCCGCGTGCAGGGCTGCTTGTAGGCGACGATGGCCAGGGTTTCCAGGGCCGGCCGGCTCATCTTCAGAGGCTTCGCCTTTGACAGCGCGCGCAGCACCGGGGCATTTTCCGGATTGGTGTGAAAAACGAATCCCCCGGAGATTTCGGACAGGTTGATGCCCCTGTCCGCATAGTCTGCCTGCAGGCGGGTCAGCAGGTCGCGTACCCGTTTTCCCGTAACGGCGAGGTGCTTTGCCAGTCGTCGCACCGTGGCGGGTTCCGGGGATACGAAAATGAGGCTTTCGAGCCGGGACATCAGGACCTCGTCGGGGGTGTCGTCTTCCCTCGCCCCGTCCATGAACAGCAGGTTGTCCGGCTCATCGTCTTCGTCGTCCTGCACCAGGGGACCGGCGTCAGTCCCTTCGGAGGGAGGGACAGTATCTGCCGGTGGTTCGGCGGGAACCGCATCGTCTTCCTGCGGAGGGTTGAAGATGTCCTTCGCGCGCGGCCTCGGACCGCCGTCGTCCGGGGATGACGCAGACCCGGTTTCCGTTGTTTCCAGCTCGTCCACCGGTTCGTCGGCAACGGTGTCGGGATTGTCATGGTCGCCGCTCATTCTTCCTCCAGTCTGATGTCCGCGAGCATCTGTCTGGCCTGCTCCGTGTCGGTTGCGGCACTGATGTGGATTTCGGAATCCGCTTCCACCTGGTGCAACCGGACAAGGGACATCTTGGCCATTTCGAGCAGGGCCAGAAACGATATCACCACATCCGACCGGGTGTGGTCATCCATGAAGAGTTCCATGAACGACAGCCGCGGTTGCTGGTCCAGTCTGGACAGGATCTGGTGAATGCGGGCAGTGATGGACATTCGCGTGATGGCGATTTCGTTTCTTGTGATTTCCCCTTCCGGTCCCAGTCGTTCGAAGACCTCCTTCAGGGCTTCCATCAGGGCGAACAGGCCCGGGCTGGCGAGGCCTGACCCCTCGGATGCGCTGTCGATGTCTTCGCTGAACGTGCGGACGAAGATGTCCCGGCCGTG
>JAKQNG010000173.1 GCA_029565915.1 Deltaproteobacteria bacterium | reverse complement strand
GTACTTCTGGTATTCGAGCAGCTGCCGCACCAGCTCTTCCCGGGGATCGGGGCCGTCCTCGATGACGTCGTCTTCGCTGTCGGCGCCTTCGTCGGGCAGCATCATCCTCGATTTGATGAACACGAGCTGGGCGGCCATCTCCAGGTATTCGGCGGCGACGTTGAGGTTGAGATCCTTCATCATGTCCAGGTATTCCAGATACCGGGCGGTGACAAAGGCCATGGGAATGTCGAAAATGTCGATTTCGTGCTTGCGGATGACGTGCAGCAGCAGGTCCAGGGGCCCTTCGAATACGTCGAGGGACACCATGCAGCGGTAGTCTTCGAGCAGGGATTGTTGTCGTTCGGTCATTCGTCAGCCTCCGAAAACGCCGAATACGGCGTTCCAGAACCCCACCAGCAGCTTCTGCAGCATGGAAACGGGAACCGCGAGCACGTTACCCAGCAGATTGATGAGAAGGACGAGCGCAATAAAGAAGATCATCTGATTGCGCCGCATCATTTCCTGGATTCCCTCGGGAAGCAGGTAATGGCCGTCCAGGGGCGGTACGGGAATGATGTTGAATACGGCCAGGGACAGATTGATGAAGAACATGTGGACGAGGAATGTGGCCACCGGGGTTCCGTCTGCCAGACCGGCGCCGATGATGATCCCCGAAACGATGAACGCGATGAGGACGTTGGAGCCCGGACCGGCCACGGCCGTGAGGATGTCCCCCGTGCGCATGCTGATACCCCGGCGGAACCGGACCCGGTTCACCGGCACGGGTTTTGCCCAGCCGAAGAAGAAGCCTCCGCCCTGGATTGTGAGCAGCACCGGCAGGAGCAGGGTACCGATGGGGTCGATGTGCGCCATGGGATTGAGCGTCAGGCGGCCCGCCCGTTTCGCCGTGTCGTCGCCGAGCTTCCAGGCGCTCCATGCGTGAGCGAATTCATGCACCGACAGGGAGAGGATCATCGGCACAAGAACTATTATCACCCTGTATACAATTTCCATGTCCATGACCCGGCTGTCTCCTACCACAGCCATTCATAAAACTGAAACCTTTACTTGACGGGAACGACCGGGGTCAGTCGAGTCTGGAAATAATCTGGAAACGGTCGGTGATGCGGGAACGCAGGCATCCCCATGAATTGCAGAGCACCACCTGGCTGCCCTCCACCAGCTCCGGATCGAGATAGAGGCCCACGAGCCTGGAACCCGGCGTGCAGCCGCATTCCTGAACGACGGGAAG
Source organism: Deltaproteobacteria bacterium (assembly GCA_029565915.1). Classification (GTDB taxonomy): domain Bacteria; phylum Myxococcota_A; class Polyangia; order JAAYKL01; family JAAYKL01; genus JAKQNG01. The sequence goes on along the minus strand of JAKQNG010000173.1, from coordinate 7,375 downwards.
TTCGGCATCGCACTGGGGACAACTGACGCGGGTGATCTCTCCGGGGTGGAAGTCCACGGCGCCGAACCGGGTGTCATCGCCATGGATGGGGCTGACAATCACGAGGCCTTCTTCGTCCCGGCCCTTGATTTTCAACGTAATTCCGGGGTACCCGTTGAACCGGGCGTCGGAGTCCTCCCGGATGAGGTTGTGGCCGTTGGGGCAGTATACGTGGGTGACCGCGATGACGCCGGAGCGCAGGCGGACCAGCCCGTGGGGCAGACTGTCCGAATCATCGACAATGATGTCGAGGGTAGTGCCGTCGGTTCCTCTGGCCCGCATTCTGTCATTGGCATCGCTCTGGTTCATCCGAAGTGCTCCTTGTCGCTCCCGGGGTAGATGTTTCCAGGAAGGGTCGGATCATAGCTCACTTGCCGGTGGCCTTCCAAGAACAAACGGCCGGACCGCCGCCCTTGTCCATCGACTCCGGAATCGTTTTCAGATAGAAATCTGCATACAGATTGGAAAAAATGGTGAGCCGCACCCGGCTGGAAAAATCACTATACCGATGTACCGGGCCGGCGGGCCTGAAAGGAAAATGGTTTTGCTTTCAATTGTGGACAATCTGCCATCCCGTGCACCGCGGGTGCCATTCATCGGCGATGACGAGGCGCTGGCCATTGCCCTGAAAGCCGGTCAGCCGGGCGCGAGGGAAGCGTTGTATGATCGCTATGCGCCTCATGTACGGCGGGTCATTGTCCGCACACTGGGCACGAATGCGGATCTGCAGGACCACCTGCACAACGTGTTCATCGAGGCATTTTCGGCCACATCGGGCATCCGGGACGGTTCAAAGCTGAAGGCCTGGCTGACCAGTGTGACCGTCTACACCGCCATTGCCCACATCCGCCGGCGGGTGCGCCGTCGCTGGCTGGTGTTTGCGCCTCCCGAGGAACTGCCGCCGATTCCGGTGCCGGGCCTCGATGAGGAAAAGCGGCAGGCCCTGACCCAGGTTTACGAAGTGCTGGATCGGATGCCGATCCGGGAGCGCATGCCGTTTACCCTGCGGGTCATTGACGGGATGCCGCTGCAGGAAGTGGCCGATGCCTGTGAGGTGTCCCTGGCGACCATCAAACGGAGAATCGATAAGGCCAGACACCGGTTCATGGTGATGGCCCGGAACTATCCTCTGCTGGAGGAGCTGATTGAACAAGAAGGTCGATGGAGGATTGAGTGATGTCATTGTCGGTATTTGGAAAATGGGTTGCGTCGGTGCAGGACGATGTTCTGGATCGCCGGGATCGCCATGTGGACGACATTTCGGCCGTTCGGCGGGAGTTGTTTGATGCGGCGCCGGCCCGGGTCCGCTCCGGTTTCCGCTGGATGATGCCGGCCGTGGCGCTGGTTTCCGCGGCGGCGGCCCTCGTGCTGGTCATTTATCTGGTTGATACGTCCGGAGATGCGCCTGCAACGGTTTCCGCTCCGGTTGCCAGCCACTTCACGCCGGCCGCGAACGACTGGATTTCGGTAACGGAAGAGGCGGGCAGGGTGGTCCGGTTCGCCGATCAGTCGACGGTGGCCCTTCAACAGGGTGCCAACGCCCGGGTATTGTCCGAGAAGGAACATGCGGTTCATTTCCTGCTGGAACAGGGATCGGCCCGGGTTCAGGTCGTCCATTTTTCCGATACCCGCTGGCGGATGGATGTGGGTCCGTACAAAGTAAATGTAATTGGTACGACGTTTGATATTTCATGGGATCCGGATGCCCGTTTCTTTCAGTTGTCTCTCATTGAAGGAAAGGTTGAGGTTTTTGGTCCTATGATATCGGATGGACGACTTATTTCGACAAAGGAAACCTTTCGTTCCTGGGTTGGTGAAGGCCGCATCGAGATTTCTTCGGATGACATTTCAAATGCGGTCGCCGATGATGTCCGGGCGGTGCCGGAACCCTTTGCGAAGGGCAGTCGGACCTCCTCCCCAGTGCGTCGGCCCGTCGCCTCGCCTGAAGTGACCGGCAGTTCATGGGCGGACCTGAACCGTCAGGGACGGTTTACTGAAGTGCTGGCGGAAGCCGAATCCCGCGGACTGCCTGAGACCCTGGCGGAGCGGTCTGCCGGCGATCTGCTGGCCCTGGCGGACGCAGCGAGACTGCTGGCGAAATGGGATATCGCGTTTGCGTCCTACAATGCACTCAGAGATCGATTCCGGGGAACCGGTTCCGCAGCAACAGCCGCCTATTCCATGGGACGAATCTATTTCGACAACCGCGGAGACTACGCATCGGCCGCCCGCTGGCTGGAAACGTACCTGCGGGAATCCGGCGGCGTCGGGACCCTGCAGCGGGAAGCGCTCGGACGACTGGTGGAAGCATGCCAGAAATCCGGAGACACGGCCGGTGCCCAGGCGTCTGCCAGAAAGTACCTGGTTCAGTATCCCGGCGGTCCCCACGCCGGAATCGCCGCCTCCGTCCTGTCCAACTGAGTTCCCTTCATTGAAAAGAGCCGCCGTTGTCGTAAGATGGAGCGGTGTCGCGTATCGGACAACTGCTGGCCATTCTGTTTCTGGGCGTCGTTTCCCATCCGGCAGTGGCATACATGGGCGGCGGGACCCGTGTGCTCATCGGGCAGGGGCAGGACCCTTCCGGTTTTGAGCTGCGCATCCGCGCCGAACTGGAGGCGGCGGGCTTTACCGTTCTGATTGTCCCGATCGACATGCGGGGGGATCCGCGGCGGGAGCTGGATATCGCATCCCGGCGGGAAGAAGCCGGGGCCGCCATCCTCTGCCTGTCGGCCATGGGGTATGTGGAAATCTGGATTGCGGATCGGGTGACCGGGAAAGTGGTGTTGCGACATGTGCAGATTCCAGTCGGCGCCGATGACGCGGATTCCTTTGTGGCTCTGGCCACGGTGGAGCTGCTACGGGCCAGTTTTCTGGAAGTGACCACATCCCATCGGGCCGTTCAGTCGGTCAAGCCGGACGGGGTGGTCGCCCGCCTGATTGCGCCCAGACCGGAGGAAAAGAAACCGGAGAAAGCGCCCATTCAGCGGGTATCGATCCAGGTGTCCCCAACGGTTTTTGTGTCCCGGTTTGACGGCGCGCCCATGCTGGATCTGTTCATGGGGCTGGATATTCGCTTCTACCGACAGCTTGAGTTGGCATTCACCGCGTTGATTCCCCTGGTTCCGTCCCGCGTCGAATCGCCGGCCGGCAGCGCGCTGGTGCGGTCCGGAGCCGGCGGCATCGGTCTGGACTACAGCATTGCGAAGCCGGGCAGGCGGCTGCGGGGGGATACGGGGATGGGATGGACACTCCTGTTCTATCAAATCAACGGTTCCCCGGCGGAAGGCTACCTCGGCCACGAAGCGCTCAAGATCACTTCCTCGCCGTATCTCCGCGGAGGACTGGAAGTGGTACTGGCGACGCATCTCCGGCTGCGGATTGATCTGATCATGGGCGTTGGCCTGTCCGATGTGAAGGTCCGCATGCCGGACGGACATTCTGCGTCATTCGGCCATTTCTGGTTCAGCTCCGGCCTGGGGTTGGTTTTCGGCGTTTAGGGTGTGTTTTGAACCGTCGATTTTTTGCTTCGGCGCGGGAGCTGACGGTACAACCTCTTCGTGGACTGGTTTGACGAGAGTCGGCTGGCGCATCTGCTGGCACTACTGGGATTTGCCGCCGCGTTTTTCTATTTCATCTGGAAGGGACGGCGCGGGACGCAATTGTATATCCGTCCCATTGACGCGCTGGCGCGTATGGATGACGCCGTGGGACGTGCCGCAGAAATGGGCAGGCCCCTGCTGTTCGCGCCGGGACTCGGTTCCCTCACGGATCCGGTGACGGTGGCGGCACTGGCCATCCTGTCCAGGGTGGCCCACAATGGCGCGCGGCTGTTCACCCGGACCCTCGTGCCGAATTACGAGCCCCTCACATGGCCGGTGGCACAGGAAGTCGTCCGGCAGTCCTACCTGCGGGCCGGTCATCCCGATGACTTTGACCCCGACGATGTGGTGTATCTGACCAGCCGCAATTTCACCTATGCGGCCGCCACTGCCGGCATGATGATGCGTGAAAAGACCGCCACCAATTTCTTTGTGGGGCATTTTTACTCCGAATCGCTCATCCTGGCCGAAACCGGGGCGGCGACTGGCGCACTGCAGATCGCCGGAACGGACTCGGTGGAGCAGATTCCGTTTTTTATCACCACCTGCGACGCGACCATGATCGGCGAAGAAGTGTTTGCGGCATCGGCCCTGGTCAGTGACGATCCGGTGAGTCGCTCCGTGGTGAAGGCGGGTGATCTCTGCAAGGTGATCATTCTGGGGATCATTGCCGCGGGGCTTGCTGCCGCCATTCTGCTGGACTGGGGACCGGCCGGCGCGCTGGGACAGAAACTGGCCGGCATCCTGTCGGCGTTCCGACAGGGAGACTGGTTGTGAAAGACTCCATCACCTACCGTTTGCCCTTTGCCGTCATGCTGGTTCTGGGCGTATTCATGATGGTGCAGTACTACATTCCAGCATCACCGGTTGTCTCCGCCAGGGACATGCTTCTCCAGTGGAAACAGCCGCTCAATGGCTTCATCATTCTACTGGCCATCGGAGGGGTTGCCGCCGTGCATGTCCGGAAGGTGTGGAAGCAGCAGAAGCGCTGGGGTTACTCGGTGGTGACGCTGGTTTCCATGTTTGCGATGATCGCTGCGGGAATGGTGGGCGGCATGGAAGAGGGCTCGGTGTTTTCCGACTGGTTCAAATACCTGATCTCGCCCATTGAAGCGACCATGTTCTCCCTGCTGGCGTTCTTTGTTGCCTCGGCGGCCTTCCGCGCGTTCCGGGCCCGCTCTACGGCTGCCACCATTCTGCTCGTGTCCGCCGCGGTGGTGATGCTGGCGCTCATTCCCTCTGTGGCGAACCACATTCCAATCATTGCGCAGCTCTCGGACTTCATTTTGAAATATCCCAACACGGCGGCCAAACGGGCCATTCTCATCGGCATTTCCCTGGGGGCCATTTCCGTGGCGCTGAAAACCATTTTCGGCGTGGACCGGACCCTCCTGGAGCGCAGCCGATGAAGCTGTCCGTCGCTCTGCAGAAACTGAACGCGCTGGATCGGCGCTGGATTTTTATCGGCGTATTTGTTGCGGTGGCGGTTCCTTTTTTTATTCCCGTAAGCTTCGTTGCCGAGCCCACCCCCACGACGCTCACGTTTGATCGGGCCCTGGGTGAAGCGCTGAACAGGAATCAACCCATTGTGCTGGACGTGGACTTCGGTCCGCAGACGATGGCGGAGATGGAGCCGTTGCTGCAGGCCGTGCTGCACCGGGTGTTCCAGTCGAAGCGACCGGTCATCCTGTTGACGTTCATGACAGAATCCGCAGCCCCTCTGCGCACGGTCCTCGCCCGGATGGAGCAGACCTACCAACTGCGCTATGGGCAGGACTATGTATTTCTGGGTTACGCATCCGCCTACGCATACACCATGCACGGTCTGGGCACCTCCTTTGGCAATTACTTTCACGCGGACGATCGGGGCACGCCCATTGAAAAACTCCCGCTCATGAAAAATGTACACAGCCTGCGGGACGTGAGCGCGGTGGTCAACATTGCATCCAATTCGTTTCCGAAGTTCTGGATTCAGTATGCGGTGACCCCGTTTGATATCGATTTTCTGGCGGGCACAACGGCCGTGCAGGCAGCGGAATACTTTCCGTTTCTGCAGACCGGCCAGTTGAAAGGGCTGCTGGGCGGAGGCCGGGCGGCCGCAGAATACGAAACGCTCCTGCTGCGCAGCGGCGTGCTGACCCGGCGGGGCGATGCCACCCGGGGCCTCGGCTCCCAGTCCCTGGCGCTGCTGGTCATCCTTGCATTCATCGCCATCGGCAACGTGGGCTGGCTGGCGGCGCGGCGCGCCGGGAGGACATCGTGAGCGGCGATCCGTACGTCTGGGTGGCGGCGATCCTCACCCTGGGCGTGTTTTCGTTTCTGTATCGGGACAACGCGTTTTTCTGCTTCTGTGAGCACCTGGTGGTGGGGCTCTCCAGCGGCTACATGTTCTGCACTTACTGGGACGGCGTATTTGTCCCGGAACTGCTGGCCCCCCTGTGGCAGTCCGGAACGGGCGAAAACGCACACCTGTGGGTGCCCGTGGCCATCTGTTTTCTGTGGGCCTGCAAATACGTCGAGAAGACAAAGGACATGTACCGCCTCGCCCTGGCGTTCTGGCTGGCCATCGATCTGGGCCTCTCCATTCCCACACACATGGACGCCGGCGTTCTCGCGCAGATTGCCGGAACGCTCCGGGCGCCGCTCCATGGCTCCCCGGTGGAGGTGGCAGGCCATCTGGTGATGATCCTCGGCACATCCCTTGCCCTGTGCTATTTCTTTTTCTCGCGGGAGCAGAAGGGCCTCTTCGGCGTGGCGACAAAGGGCGGCACATGGGTGCTGATGATCGGTTTCGGCGCGTCCTTCGGCTACGTCATCCTGTCGCGGATCTACCTGCTCATCGGTCGGCTGCTGTTCCTGCTCCGGGACTGGCTGGGCCTCGTCGGTTGAATCGTCCTTGATCGCAGATGGTGGAAAAGTGCTTCCGCCTCCCCCGGTATCCGGGGGAGGGGAAAGCGGGAAGAGAGCACTGGAGAAGGAGGAGGAACAGGCAAAGCCGCAGGTGAATGAACAGGAATCAGCGCATCAGAACGAGTACCTCACAGTCAGCACATCAAATGGAGAAGGAGAAACAGTTCGAAGTTCCACATTCTCTTCCGTATATTCAGCAGGTCTGGTCTTTTCGCGGATGAAGTCGGCGATTTCGGTAAAACGACAGGGCATGGGAATGAAGCCGATGGCCCCCGTGTCCGCCTTGGCCAGCTGGATGGGGGACAGCAGGTAGTCGGACATCAGCACCGTGTTGGCCCGGGGGCGCAGATCCCGGATGCGTCGGGCGAGCTGCAGACCGTTCATATTCGATATCATCAGGTCGATGAGCACCACGTTGTAGTCCGCTGCGGAAACGAGTTCCAGCGCGTTCAGGGGATCTGTTGTGCCGCCTACGGTGAAGCCTTCCGCCTCCAGGCCGGCAGTCAGGGCGTTCAGTTCAAGGGGATCGTCATTCACGATCAATACCTTTGTCTTTTTTTCCAGCGCTCTGGCGTGAATCATGGTGATGCCCTCCCGTGCTGCGTTTGTGTCTCCGCTCCTTTTGCAATGCAACCTGCGTGCCGATGCTGATGCGCCCCCCTCGTGTGAGCGCAACATCCCGGATTTACAGGCAATTGGCATAAGAAGGGCCGGGGCATTTCGGCTGTCGGTGGGCAGATGGTTTCAAAAATGAAAAGAATTCTGTTCCGATGTGCAATTGTGGAAGGGCCGTCAGGGCCGCCGTCGCGCTTCCAGAATGGTGAGGA
>JAKQNG010000159.1 GCA_029565915.1 Deltaproteobacteria bacterium | reverse complement strand
CTGTCATTCTTCGCTTCTTGCTTCCTTCGCTTCTTGCTACACTTGCTCATGGCGATTCTCCTTGTTGTTTTGCGACCCTGATCATGCTGATCAGGTAAGGAAATCGCCACTTTCATTTTCAACAACCTACGGGGCTATGCCGCGTACCAGCCTTCACCTGATTTCATGAGTTAAAAGTGAGTTAAAAGGGGACTAGTTAAGGGTTAAAGGGTTAAAAGGGGACGGTCCTGACATTCTGTCATTCTGGGCTGTTTTTGCGCCGGGTAATTTGATAGCGTGATGCCATGCCCAGACAAGCGAGACTGATTTATCCCGGCGGCATTTATCATGTGATTTCCCGGTTTGTGAACCGGCAGTACCATCTGGATGATTCCGGCGGGCGGGAGAAGTACCTGGAACTGCTGGCAGCGGCGATGGAAAAGACCGATGCCGTGCTGCTGGCCTATTGCCTGATGTCCAGCCACGTACATCTGGTTTTGCGCGCCGGAAAAGAACCGCTGGAGCGGATGATGAAATCGATCCATTCCGGATACGCCGGGTGGTTCAACCGGGGAAAGAAGCGTCGGCAGGGGCCGGTGTTTGCCGGTCGCTACAGGGCCATCCTGGTGGAAGAAGACGCCTATCTGCTGGCGCTGGTGCGGTACGTGCACAACAATCCCGTGCGGGCGCGCATCGTGGACGAGGCGAGGCGCAGCAACTGGTCGAGCCATCGGGCGTATGTTGGCGATGTGGAGGCGCCGGAGTGGCTGAACTGCGGCGGTGTGCTGTCGCTGTTCAACGAAAAGGCCGGGTGGGCCCGTCGGCAGTTTGACCGGTTTGTGCTGGACGGCCGCGACGAGAAGCGCCGGAAGGATTTGAACGGTGAGGAACAGGACAGCGCCTCCCGGCGGTTTGCATCTGCATTTGGCGATTCGTGGCGGTTGAGCGGTCCCATCGTGGGCAGCGAACAGTTCTGCGCGCGGGTGATGGCGGACCTGCACAAGATTGACACGCAGGTGAAGCAGGGGGTTGCGGTGAAGGTGCCGGCGCGTCGCCGTCGACCGGCGATGACGGAGCTGATCGGCGTAACCTGCGCGACGCTGGGACTGGCGCCGTGGGAATTTGAAAACCAGCCCAAGCGGAAGCCGTGTGCCCTTGCCCGAAAGGTGATTGTCTATTTGTGGGTGCATGAATTCGGCGGCAGGCAGGCCGACGTGGCCCGGGCGTTGCGGGCGGACTCAGGCGCCGTGGCCAGGTGGTACAGCCGGGCATTGCGAGACCCGGGCGAGCTGGAACCGCTGTGTGACAGCATCAAGGAACAGTTTCCGAGTATTCTGTCAAAAGAGCAGACCGACGGCCGGGTGCGCTACAGCTTTGAACTCGAATGAAAAAGTTACCCGGGGCAAATATGGGCCAGAATGACAGAATGACAGAATGACAGGACCGTCCCCTTGGCTCACGGGTGCGCTACAGCTTTGAACTCGAATGAAAAAAGTTACCAACGGTAAAAATGGGCCAGAATGACAGAATGACAGGACCGTCCCCCTTCGCTCAGTCCCCCTTCGCTCAGTCCCCCTTTGCTCAAGTCCCCTTGGTTCAAATCTATTAGCCAGTGAAAACGGGAGAAACACAAATGCGAGAAAAGAATCAATTCATGGTCCTGTTTCTGGCTCATGTTTTACTTGGTTTTCTGTGCGTGTCGTGTTGCCGGGACATTGTTTGCGTCGGCGGGTTTGAAATCGGGATCAGTCCTGTTGATGGTGAACGATTTCTCGAAGGTGAATATCAACTCATTTTTCAAATCGAGGAATATGAAATTGAGTTCATATGCCCGGCGAACGGTGCCTCAACAAACACGGTTTATTGTGAAAAAGACGATTCAACTGAGGTTCCGGATAATCTGGTTCATTACTGTTCGATCTACAACGGATATTATGTGGTCTATGATTCCGATGAAATCAGCGGCATCGTGTGTCACTTCCATTTCGAATCTGAAGAAAACCGATCTGTCCGGGGCCCGAGGACAGTTGAGCTGACCGTTCGGTATAACGGAGAGATTGTGAACGAAACCAGTCTGACTCCCGAGTACAACCGGGATGAAGACTTCTGGGGGAATACATGCGATGGATACTGTGAGAATCTGATCGGAGAAACCGTTTATCTTGAGCTGTAGTCCAATCGACGTCTGTGCCGTATCTTCCGGTGCATTTTTCCGGACATGCCGCCATTGTGGACTGAACTGACAGACAGCCTTTCTTACAAAAAGCATGTTGCGCAGTGGAACAGCACATCCGGAACCTGCAGCGACAGTCATCACATATTTTTGACATATGGCGACATTGAAGGACTGGATTCAGTTGTATTCCGGGCTCGGGGATATCGCTCTGTTGCAGATGCGCATGCCATTCTCGAAGTAACCAAACAAGGAGAAAACCATGCGCGCCGCAGCCATTCTGGAACGCACGCACTGCTGCGGCCGGGAAGCCGCGTGGTCTCCTGTTGGACTGGACACGAGTGGAACTGGTGTTGTGTGTCAACCGGGGACGTCCCGACCGGGTGCCTCTGTCGGGGAATATGAAATCAGTGAGGAATTCGAAAATGGGGGAGGCGGATCAATTCAAGGGGGATGGGTCCTACTCGATGACGGCGTAGAATTCGTTCACGGCAAGTCCGGCGCCGCCGGAGATGAGCTCGAAGCCCGCCTGGATGCTCTGGAGGTACATGTCGTCGGTGATGACGCCCTGGGCCACCGCGTCGGCGATGAAATCGTTCAGGTCGAACTCCCAGGTTTCCATGCGCGTGACGGGCAGGTAGCTGATGACCGGGGTGGTCCAGTTGGTGCCCACGAAGCGCACGAATTCCTTTCCGCGGAAGGTCACCGTGCCGCCGTCCGTGCAGGCGCTGGTGTACAGGGGCGGATCGGCGCCGCAGGTGTAGCCGCCGGTGGTGATGGGGTTCATGCCGAAGGCGTGGAACCAGACCATCAGGTAGGTGTCCGGGCCGCCCCCGGTGTAGGTGGGGCTGTCGGTGAAATACACGTCGTAGGTGGTGTTGCCCGTGTAGGTGGTGGAGAGGGCGTTGGTGGACAGGCCCGTGAGGACCGAGGTGATGTCCCCCACGCGGGCGGGCATGCCGCTGTCCGTTGTCGGGTTGCCGCCCTGAGCGGTGCCCCGGTACACGGACGGAAACGCGGCCACATCCCAGTCTTCGCCACCGGCCGGCTCCTGCATGGAAACCACCGTGAAGACCGCATCGCCTCCGGCGGTGATGGTCTGGGTGGCGCCGCCCCAGGGATTGGTCTGCACGCTGTAGTTGTCGTCGCAGATGGTCAGGTCGAACGTGTGGAAGTCGTTGTTGGTGCCGCCTCCTTCGATGGCGCAGCCGAAATAGGAGGGAAACGTGTCCGTGTCCTCCATCGTGTCGGAATCGCTGTCCGTTTCCGTGTCGCTGTCCGCATCCGTGTCGCTGTCCGCATCCGTGTCGCTGTCCGCATCCGTGTCCGCATCCGTGTCACTGTCCGCATCGGTGTCGGCATCGGTGTCGGCATCCGTGTCACTGTCGGCGTCCCCGTCGGCGTCGCCGTTGCCGTCCTTGCCGCAGGCGGGCAGAAGGGAAAGCAGCAGCAGGGTCAGAAATACAATGGATAACTTCATGTCATTTACCTCCGTGTTGTAGATGGAGTGGATGCGGAGGCCCGGTCCGGGGCAGGAAAATGCCGGCACAATTGCGCAGAGGCTGAAAAAAGGAACAAATGCCGGAAATGAATGGCGCAATCGACTGGAACCGGGTGTGACCGACAAACGGACCGGAACCGACGCGCCCGAAACACTTGCGCATTGCTCCTTTGCAGACCCGGAGGCTAAATGGGCCCTGTGAAGAAGAAAGGAACCACCCCATGAGCCTGAATGCCGCCGAACTGGGCGTCGTCGTTGCCCATCTGGCGGATCGCCTCGCAGGCGCCCGGCTCCAGGGAGTCATCTCCCCTGCGGACGGCGGCAGCATCTGCCTTGCACTGCGGACCACCGGACACACGCACCACCTGATGATCCGCACAGTGCCCGGCATCTGCGGCATTGGCCGGACCGACAAGAAACCCGTCTCCGCCGGCGTTCCCGTTCCGTTTGTCATGCTCCTGCGCGGTCGCATCGACGGCGCCCGCCTGTCCGCCATCACCCAATGGAACAGGGATCGCGTCGTGGCCCTGCGATTCGACGGCGCCGGACAGTCGACCATCCTCCTGTGCGAGCTGACCGATCGCCTGGCCAACCTGTTTGCCCTGGACGGCGACGGATGCATCCTCGGCAGCCTCCATCCGAACCGCTCCGCCAGACGGGAGCTGGTCAGTGGAAAACCCTGGCTGCCTCCCGCCGATCCGCCCTTCGCCGATGACCTGCCTGTCCGCTTCCCCGACGGGGAGGATGTGCACATGGCCTATGAGCGGCAAAACGGCGACCGCTCCCGGACGCTGGCGCAACAGGCGAAACAGAAAGAAGTGGAAGCGTCGATGGCCGCCGTGGTGAAAAAGAAGCAGACCCTGCAACAGCGGCTGCAGGCCGATCTCGAACGGGCCCTGCAGGCGGATCAGCTCCGGCACCAGGCCCACGTGCTGCAGGCCCACCTGCGCGAAGTGACAAGAGGTCAGCGCACCTTTGACACGGTGGATTTCAACGGCGAACCGATTTGCATTCCCCTTCTGCCCGAACGCACGCCGGTGGCCAACATGCAGCAGATGTTCGACAAGGCCGGACGACTGGCCCGGGCGCAGGCGTTCATCCGCACCCGGCTGACAACGGTGGAGGAAGAGC
>JAKQNG010000110.1 GCA_029565915.1 Deltaproteobacteria bacterium | reverse complement strand
CCATGAAGGCCGACATCTTTTTTGTCAAAGGAGAAAGAGAATGAGTAGATCAATTTTTGCACTGTTCGCAATTCTGATGGCGGCCTTCATGGTCACCGCAACCGGCTGCCGCCGTCGTCCTTGCAGCCGGTTGCGGTGACCATGAAGGCCGCCATCAGAATTGCGAACAGTGCAAAAATTGATCTACTCATTCTCTTTCTCCTTTGACAAAAAAGATGTCGTTATGGGGTTGCTGATTGATTTAGTAGTCTTATACGCCCGCTTCCGGGTGAATGTTCACGAAAAAAAAGGAATTTTCTATCGGTCAGTGGTGGGTTCGGCGGATGTCTTCATTTCTGCCATCTGCCGCCGGTAGTCCGTCCGGCGCAGGAGAAAGATGACGGCCCCGGGCAGATTGAGGGAAATGGAGACGAAGTACACCATGGTGGCGGACAGGGTCATGGCCGTGGCCCGGGCCGCGGTGATCCCGTCGGTCACCCCGAGAACACCGAGGAGGCCCATGAAGGCGCCTTCCCGCAGGCCGACACCGGCGATGGACAGAGGAATCATGGTGGCCATCTGAGTGAGCGGACCGACCTTGAGGACGTCCGGCAGGGTGAGCCCGGCGCCCAGGGCCAGGCTGTTGGCCCAGTACGTCAGGAACCAGCAGAGATAGACACCCAGACCCAGGCCGATGGCCGCCAGCAGGCTGCGGCGGTTCCGGCTGTAGATGGTGAATGCGTCGACGATGCGGTTCAAGGGCTTTTCAATTCTGTTGCGCAGAGGAAACCGGATGTGGAGGATGACGCGGAAGATGCCCGGTGAAAACAGCAGGATCAGCGCCAGGACCAGCAGCACGGCAAAAAAGGCCGCGAAGGCAATGAGGAAGCGCCGGTCGATGCCTTCAAAAAAGAAGGGCAGCGTGAGGAGCACCAGGAGGCCCAGCGAAAAAAATGTGCCGATCATCTTTTCAATGAGCACGACGGAGATGGCGGCCTCTGTTTTTCCGGTATACCGGGCGATGTCGTACGCCTTGTAGGCCTCCAGTCCCACCCCTGTCGGCGTGAAAGTGCCGAGGAAGCGGCCCACCAGGAAGGTTTTCACAATGTGTCCGAAGGGCACGTGGAGATCCTGTCCGATGAGCAGGGCCCGCCAGCGCAGGATGGAAAAGGCGATGGCACCTCCCTGTGCCGCCAGGGCCGCGCCGAACCAGGCGGGTTGATGGCGGAAGGCCTCCAGGATTTCTTTTGAGCCGATGTTGAACCGCCGGAAAATGAGAAACAGAATGGCCGCTGTGACGGCGATCTTGACGACGTTGATGATGATTTTTCTGGCCACGGGCCGCAACTCCTTGTTGAAAACCCCGGAAGGTTAACCATCTTATTTTTGCGCTGTCAAAATATTCAGTCGGCAGATGCCACGCGGTTGCGGCCGTTCTGTTTGGCCCGGTAGAGCGCGGCGTCGGCGGCGCTGACGAGACCGGCCCATCCCTCATACCGCCCGTCCCGGCCGGATGCTGTGGCCACGCCCACGCTGACAGTCACGCCCGCAAAGGGAGGACAGTCGTCCGCCCGGGCTTCTTCGACGGCGGCCCGCAACTCACAGGCCAGCCGCAGGGCGCCGTTCCGGTCCGTATTGGGCAGCACGAGGCAGAATTCCTCACCGCCGTAGCGGGCGACGAAATCCTTTGAACGCCGCGCGATGGCGCGCAGGACGCCGGCTGTTTTCTGCAGGCATTGATCGCCGCACAAATGGCCGAAGCGATCGTTGAACTGCTTGAAATGGTCCACATCCACCATGAGCACGGAAAGACAGGCTTCCGTCGTGCGCGACATGGCTTTCCATTCTTCTTCCATGAACGTGTTGAACCGCCGGCGATTGAACAGCCCCGTCAGTTCGTCCTCGTTGGACAGGCGACGCAGGCGCTCTTCGGCCGCATCCCGCAGCAGCATCTGGCGGAACAGGGAGGCGAACACCTCGTCCACCTCGGGCGTGATCGCATCGTAGTTGACCGGCTCCGTGTGGAACACGACAACCTGCATGCCCTGCCGCACCACCTCGTTGATGTGCGGAACGATGTGGTCGTTCAGCACCCACAGCACCACGCCGTCCACGCCGTCCGCCCGTGCCCGGTCCAGTTCGGCGATCCGCTTTTCTTCCATCTGTTCATCGGTCATGTCTGAGAGTCGCCAGTTGTTGACGATCACCTCCGTGTCCGGCAGCACGAGGCCCGCTTCCCTTGCACCGCGGATGGTTTCGGCAAACCAGGTGCCCACCCCTTCCAGCTGGAGCTCGAAGCGCAGGGTCCGCCGGGGAGCTGCGTTCACGGGCCGACACAGGTGGCGACGGATGCGGTCGGAGACGAGGAAGCCCTCCTGCGGCGTGTAGATGTCGTCGAGGTTGTCCGGATCCGCCACTTCCGGTGTGGACAGAAGGCGGCGGCGGACGGGTGTCCGGCCGGCGACGATATGGTTGTACAGCAGGACCACCGCATCAAACCCGTAGGCAAAGCGGTTGTATACCAGCCCGCAGCTGATTCTTCCGTCGGCGATCATGTCCATCAGGTGGGGTTCGTTGCAGGGGCCGATGATGCATGGGGACGCCTCGGCGATTTCCGCGGCCTCGGCAATGCCCTTCATCGCTTCGTCCACGTTGGAGTAGATGCCCGCGAGGTCGCCGTGTTCCGCCAGCAGGTCGAGGGTCAGCTCCCTGGAGCGGTTCCGGATATCCCACTTGCCGCTGCCGATGGAGGCCACCACCCTCACGCCGGGATAGTGGGCGGTGAGCTGGCTGATGAAGATGCGCGTCTTGATCTGGGCCTCTGCGTTGCGTGGATCAATGACGCCCACCACCGCCACCTTTCCGCGGCCCTCGAGTCGCTCTCCCATCCGGTGCGCGGCGATGGAGCACTCCACATAGATATCCGTTCCGACAAAGCACAGGCGATCGCAGGGAACGGGGCGGGTGGTTTCCATGGGCAGGGCTACTCGATGATCACCGACTCAAAACAGGAGATGTTTGTTTCAATGCGGAAATTCGACGCGTCCGTGTGGCGCTCCGCGTGGAAGATATCCATGGCATATTCATGGCCCGGCGTAATGCCCAGCTCGGAGGCCATTGCGTCAAAATCGATGGACAGGGTGAATGGATTGTGAAGCCCGCCGATGTCGAGAGCCAGTTGATCATTGACGAAGATCCACAGGTCGTCGTCTCCGCTGAAGGTGAAGACTTCGCCGCCGTCGTAGGGGAAGGTGAGGTGAATTTCAGTGGTGAACAGGTAATTATCTCCCGCCCCCGCGGGGGTTTCGCCGAAGCCTTCGTCCGTGCGGAGCGGAAAGAAGGCGCTGCTGTCAAACACGAAGGTGCCGTCCGCCTGTTCCTGCAGGATGAGGGCCTTTTCGATGCGGATGTTCACACCGTTCACGTCGGTGTACCAGTCGGGAAAGGTGTGGGACGCCGTCCAGATGCCGTCCACTTCTTCACCCCACATGGGTGGGCGGGCCATGTCCGCGCAGGGGTCATAGCTGCCCTCAATGAGGCCGCAGGTGCCCCGGATGGCGTTGTACTGGGGTTTCCTGTCGGCGGAGAGGGTGTCCTTCACCATGTTCTGGGCGGGTCCCCAGCCCGGATCCGCGCGTTCGAAGTCCGGGTGGGTGTCGTCGAAGTCGCGGAAGACCACGCGGATGGCGTTGTCGCAGGCCGCGTCCGGATTGAGCTGATCGATGTCGACGACGGTG
>JAKQNG010000098.1 GCA_029565915.1 Deltaproteobacteria bacterium | reverse complement strand
CAGCGTGCTGCCGGCCGGCACATCCAGCCGGTCGATGCGCAGCGCGGGCGGCGCATCCGCGTCATCTCCGCCGGTGTAGCGGAAGTCCAAATCGCGGATTTTCAGGGCGCCGGCAAAAGGTGTGGATACCGCCCCCGGCTTGTCCGTGATGTCCGGATTGGTCAGGAACACCTCGTTGAGCCGGTCCATGGAGGCGATGCCGCGCTGGAAGATGTTCACGATGCGCCCGATGCCCAGCACGGGCGCGATGATCATGGCCAGGTAGGTATTGAACGCCACAAACGCGCCGACGGTGATGGTGCCGTCGAGCACCATGCGGCCGCCCAGAATGAGGTTCATGGCAAAGCTGAGGCTGAAACAGACTTCAATGATGGGTCCGAGCAGCGAGGAGGTGGACACCATCTTGACCGAGGCCTCCACCATTCCCTGACTGGTGGCACGGAAGTCCGCGAGGGTGGGTTCCTCCTGCACATAGGCCTTGATGACCCGGACCCCGTGGATGCCCTCGTTGACCTTGCCGGAAATGGCGGCAAAGGATTCCTGCACCTTCAGGAACGAGCGGCGGACTTCCCGCCCGATGCGCAGCATGGCCCAGATGACAAACGGAAAGGGAATGAGCACCAGCAGGGTGAGCCGGCGATCCACCGTGGCGATCATGGTGGCGACCGAGGCGCCGATGATGACCAGTGAATTGACGGACATGGCCGTGGCGGGCCCAAAGGTCATCCGGACGGCAGAGATGTCGTTGATGGCGTAGGCCAGCAGATCTCCGGTTTTCCGGTGATGGTAGAACGAGGGGGAGAGCTTCAGAAAATGCCGGAACAGACTGGCCCGCAAATCGCATTCGAGCTTGCGCGCGTTGCCGATGACCAGCGTGCGCCACAGGAAGGTGAAGCCGAAGGTGGCCAGCGCAATGGCCATGATGAAGCCGATGTTGCGCCAGACCGCGTCCTTGCTGAACCCCCGGGCGCCCATGATGTCGATGGTGTCTCCCAGGATGTTTGGAAACAGGGTCTGGACATAGGAACCCGCCAGCATGCACAGGATGCCGAAAATGTAACTGGGTTTGTGTTGCCGGATGAATGCCAGCACGATGCGGAACCGGGCCATGTTTCCTCCCATGGGTGCAGAACACGGTGGTGTTCGGGTTTCGGTCTGCAATGAAAAATGCCGTTCACCCTCAGTATATGATAAAATAATTGCAAGTTCTTTGCCAATGAGCGAGAAATTATTGCAATTATTACAAATGGGTTCCGAACCTGGAGAGGCTGGGATGGACAGAAACAACCCCATACTGACAAATCTCGCGGCACAGGTGGAGTTCGTGCACACCCGCCGCCAACCGCGGACCTCGGATGACGGCGACATGGAACGCCGGAAAAGCCACCGGCACGAGTTGTACGAGATCTACCGCTTTTTGGCGGGAGACGCGAATTATTTCATTGAGAACCGCATGTACGACATGACGCCGGGGCAGCTTTTCGTGATTCGCAGCGATGAGTTTCACAACCTGTCGGTTCGGACGCCGCTGTTTTACGAGAAAATCGCGGTTCGGTTCCCGCGGGAGCTGGCCATCCATCTTTCCGGCTATGGCACCGATTTGCTGGCCTGCTTTGATGACCGGCCACGCGGGGTCGCCAACAAGGTGGCACCGGACGAGACGACCACGCGCCTGATCGATGATGTGCTGGCGCGGATGGAGGC
>JAKQNG010000094.1 GCA_029565915.1 Deltaproteobacteria bacterium | reverse complement strand
ACAGAAAAATCACCCGCAGACAACTGCCTGCCGCCGCAGCGACGCCCGCGCATGGACTTCGCCTGCGCCGATTCGCGAATGATTTCCGCTTTCACGGACGGGGTGCGCGCCGGCGGAAAGGCGGATGGCGGACACGCGACGAAGAGACCGATATCCGCCGATGTCGGAAACTATACACCGTTGCGCTGCCGTGCTATGCAGGCCGGGACAGGCTGTCCGGCACCGGGCCGGGCAGTCCTTTCGGGCACACCGGTTCCCGGTGTCCACAGGAACGACCGATGAATCACCTGAAACAACTCGAATCCGAAGCCATCTACGTCATCCGTGAAGTGGCTGCCCAGATGGAGCGTCCGATGATGCTGTTTTCCGGCGGCAAGGACTCCATCTGCATGGCCCATCTGGCCCGCAAGGCCTTCTATCCCGGTGCGATTCCATTTCCTCTGGTGCACATCGACACGGGACACAACTTTCCCGAAACCCTCGCCTACCGGGACAGCTGGCTTGCCGGTATCGGCGCCCATCTCATCGTCCGCACTGTCCAGGAATCCATCGATAAGGGCCGCTGTGTGGACGAAACAGGCATCGGTGCCTCCCGCAACGTGCTGCAAACTATCACACTCCTCGACGCCATCGCCGAGTTCCAGTTCGACGCGGCACTGGGCGGTGCACGCCGCGACGAGGAAAAGGCCCGTGCAAAGGAGCGCTTCTTTTCCTTCCGCAACCGCTTCGGCCAGTGGGATCCCAAAAACCAGCGGCCGGAGCTGTGGAACCTGTTCAACGGGCAGAAGAGAAAGGGCGAGCACTTCCGGGTTTTTCCCATCAGCAACTGGACCGAGCTGGATGTGTGGCAGTACATTGAACTCGAAGACATCCCCATGCCGTCCCTCTACTTCAGCCATCGCCGCCGCGTATTCGAACGGGAAGGGGTGCTGTACGCCGCCGAGGACGTCATCGCACGCCACCCCCACGAAATGGTGGAGGAACGCACCGTCCGCTTCCGCACCATCGGCGACATGACCTGCACCGGCGCCGTGGAATCACCCGCCGCGACCGTACGGGACATCATCCTCGAAGTCGCTGCCACCCGGACGACAGAACGGGGCACGCGGGTAGATGACAAGCGAACCGAGGCGGCCATGGAAGATCGCAAGAAACAGGGCTATTTCTAGCCATTCCGGGATGACACGAACATGACGACACCACAGACCGCATATGACAGGGATGAATACCTCAACAAGGAATTGCTCCGCTTCACCACCGCCGGCAGCGTGGACGACGGCAAGAGCACCCTCATCGGCCGCCTGCTGTTCGATTCAAAAGCCATTTTTCAAGACCAGATGGAGGCCCTCGAGACATCGAGCCGCCTGCGGGGGGAAGACGGCATCAACCTGGCACTGCTGACGGACGGCCTGCGTTCTGAGCGCGAACAGGGCATCACCATCGACGTGGCCTACCGCTATTTTGCCACGCCGAAGCGAAAGTTCATCATCGCCGACACGCCCGGCCACGAGCAGTACACCCGCAACATGGTTACCGGTGCCTCCACGGCAAATCTCGCCATCATCCTCATCGATGCCCGACAAGGGGTGCTCACCCAGTCGCGCCGCCATGCGTTCATCGCCTCCCTGCTGGGCATTCCGCACATCCTCGTGTGCGTGAACAAGATGGATCTGGTGGATTTCGACCGCACCGTGTACGACCGCATCGTTGCGGAGTTCACCCGGTTTGCCAGCAAGCTCGACATCGCCGACATGATCTTCGTCCCCATCTCCGCACTGCACGGCGACAACGTGGTCGAGCCATCCGACCGGACCCCCTGGTACAAAGGGCCCACGGTGCTGCATCACCTCGAACACGTGGTGGTCGCCTCGGACCACAACCTCATCGATTTCCGTTTTCCGGTTCAGTACGTGCTGCGTCCGAACCTGGACTTCCGCGGCTTTTCGGGCCGCGTGGCCTCGGGTTCCATCCGGCGCGGCGAAGAAATCATGGCTCTGCCGTCCCGCAAGCGCTCCCGCATCAGGAATATCGTTACCTTCGACGGCAGCCTCGAAGAAGCCCAGGCCGGGGAATCGGTGACGCTCACGCTGGAAGACGAAATCGACGTAAGCCGCGGCGAAATGATCGTCCGCGTGAACAACCTGCCCCGGGTCGAAAACCGCTTTGAGGCCACCCTCTGCTGGATGGACGACACAAAAAAGCTCGACACGAACATCCCCTATCGCATCCAGCACACCACCCGCATCGTGCAGGGCTACGTTCGGGAGCTGCGCTATGTCATCGACGTAAACACCCTCCACCGCAGGGAGGCAACGGCCCTGGCATTCAACGAGATCGGACGGGTGGTCATCGAAACCGCAATGCCCCTGTTTCTGGATCCCTACCGGAACAACCGGGAAACGGGCGGATTCATTCTCATCGATCCGGCGACGAACCTCACGGTGGCCGCGGGCATGGTGCGCTACGCCGGTTCCAACACGGACTCCGCGCGGGAAGACCTGATGTGGCAGGCCGTGTCACTGAATACAGTATCAGAGCCACCCGCCGTAACGACGGCAGAATACGAAAAGCGGTCGGGGCACCCGGGCCATGTCCTGTGGTTGACGGGTCACGTGCGCGCCGGAAAAACCACGCTGGCCAGAGAAACCACCCGTCGCCTGTTTGAACGGGGCCGCTGTGTCATTGCCCTGGATGGTGATCGCATCCGTCAGGGATTGTGCGGCGATCTGGGCTTTGGCGAGAAAGACCGGCGGGAAAATACGCGGCGCGTGGCACAGGTCGCACGGATGCTGTACGAGTCCGGCCACATCGTGGTGTGCTCGTTCGTGTCACCCCGACAGGAGATGCGCGATTTTGTCCGGGCCCTGCTGCCGGACGGCGCGTTCAGCGAGGTGTTCGTGGACTGTCCCGTGGACGAGTGCCGCAAACGCGACACGGCGGGCCTGTACGAAAAGGCCGATCGGGGAGAAATCCCCAACTTCACGGGTGTGTCCGCCGACTATGAACCACCCGCCGCGCCTGCGGTACACCTGAAGACCGACGTATCCACCGTTGGCGAATGCGTCGACGCCATTCTCGCCCATCTGGAAAAGCAGCTCTAGTTTACCGTTCCGTCCTCCATCGGAAACCTTCCTAGCCTTGCTCCGGCCCGGAAGTCAGGTATCCTTTTGTCATTCATTGAATGGCGGACAACGAAAGGACTGTCCGGTTCATGCTGGAACTGCACCGACTGATACCCTACCTGAGCGCGTTCGGGATTTCCCTGTTCGTCGCCCTGTACGCCCTGTCCAACCGACGAAGGCCTGCCGCCCGGGCCTTCGGTGTGGTCGCACTCTGCCAGAGCCTGTGGCTGCTGGGACTGCTGGTGGAACTGCAGGCAGTGTCCCTTGCGGATAAAATCCTGTGGGACTGGCTCCAGATAATTCCCACGGCCGTGTATCCTTTTGCATTTCTCCACTTCTGCGTGGCCTTTGCCCAGGTACAACTGCGCAGGCCGGCCGTCTTCTGGTCCATCATCTCCATCGCTCCCGTGCTCATCATCGCCTACATCTTCACGGAACCCCTGCACGGCCAGATATACGGGGATGCACAGATATCTGCCGCCGGTTCCGTTCCCGAGCTGATGTACTCATTTCCACCGCTGCTGCAGATGGGATGGGGCCTCATCATCGTCATGTTTTCCCTGGGCATCCTGTTCCTGATCCAGCACGCGCGGGGCGCCTCCTGGCTGGTCCGTTCCCAGACCATTATCGTCCTCGCCGGCAGTCTGGTGCCCCTTGTCGGTCTGTCTCTCTCGTTCTTCGATATCCGTGTCGGCCCGCTCCGCGACAATTCCCCCATCGCGTTTACTCTGTCCAACATCGTCATCGGCTACGGACTGTTCCGGCAGCAGCTCCTCGATGTAGTGCCCATCGCCCGGGGCCGGATGGTGGAAGTGATGCAGGACGCCGCCTTTGTCACGGATACGGAACACCGGATCATCGACATGAACGCCGCCGCCCGATCCCTGCTGCCCAAGGAGGCTGCGGATCCCGTCGGCCGGCGCATCGAGGACGCCTTTGCCTTCTGGCCTTCCTTTGTAAATGGGGCCGCAGCCCTGCAGGAGGGCGGTACCGAGTCGGTCATTGTCCGCCACGAAGACGGCCGCAGCCGGGATTTTTCCCTGTCGCTGCTCCACCAGGGGACAGCGGTCACCGGGTGTGTCTATCTGGGCCACGACATCACTTCACGTCTTCAGGCCGAAGAGCTGCTGCGCACGGCCAATGCCCGTCTTTCCGTTCAGGTGGCCAGCAGCGAAACCGCGCTGGGCGAAGCGCGGGAATCCATTGCCGTGCTGCAGGCTCGACTCCAGCAGATTGTCGATCGCCTTCCCTCCTGCGTGGTGGGCGTGGATCGGAACCGCCGCGTCATCCACTGGAACGACCGCGCCCAGATTCTGACCGGCATCACCGCCCGGGACGCCGCCGGACAACCGGTTCAGGCGGTCTGGACGCAGTTTCCAAAGGATGTGCAGCGACTGGTCCGCGTGCTCGCCGAGGGCGTTCCCCTGCAGGAGACCGAACAGCAGTCGCAGTTTCACTACTCGGTGAGCGTCTATCCGGTTAAAGACGGCGCGGTCCTGGTGCGCGATGACATCACCCGGCAGGTGAATTTTCAGAACGCGGTCATTCAGGCCGAAAAGATGGTTTCTGTCGGCGGCCTCGCGGCGGGCATGGCCCACGAAATCAATAACCCTCTGGCGGGTATTCTGCAGAGCCTTCAGGTCATCGAGCAGCGACTGCTGGCAGACACGCCGCGGAACATCCAGGCGGCCGGGGAGCTGGGCATCGACTTCAACGCACTGCGCACCTTTGCACAACAGCGCGGCATCAGCCCGCTGCTGGCAGCGTCCAGGGAATCATGCCATCGGGTTACCCGCATCGTGGCCAACATGCTGTCCTTTGCCCGTCGCACGGATGACGAGCTTGCCCTCGCGGACATGACACAACTCGTCGAAGACACCATCGACATCGCCCGCACGGATTTCCGCCCCGAAGGCGGCTTCGATTTCCGCCGCATCCTCATCGAGCGCGTCTTCGAGGCCGATTTGCCGCCGGTTCCCTGCAACCGGAGCCGCCTCCAGCAGGTGCTGCTGAACCTTCTCAAAAACGGCGCGGATGCCATGAATTCGTCCGCAAGTCAGAAGGAGCCCACCTTTACCATCCGTCTGTCGCGACGCGGTGGGATGGTGCAGCTCGAAGTGTCGGACAACGGCCCGGGCATGGAAGCCGAGGTGAGAAGCAGGGTGTTCGAACCGTTCTTTACCACCAAGGAGCAGGGAAAAGGCACCGGCCTCGGCCTGTCCATCTGCTACTACATCATTACCGAAAACCACAAAGGCACCATCGACGTGGAATCCGCACCGGGCAAAGGGACCACGTTCCGCATCCGCCTGCCCCTGCAATCGGAGTCACCATGAGGTGGAGGCCGCTTCGCGTGGTGCTGTCATTGGTGTTCTGTGCATCGACAGCACTGGCGGAAGATGCGCAGCCGGACAGGATGGAACCCGGATGGTATGTCGCCGCCGATCTGGCCGGTGGCTGGAATTCATGGGCCCTTTACGGAAAAGTCGAAGCAACCTACCGACACCCGCTGCGCGAAAAAATGGACATGGTCTGGTCCCACGGTGAACTGGGGTATCGACTCGCGGTCAGTCCCGCCGCCACGCGCTGGGGCGTGCACGGCGAGATCATGCCCGCGGCTTTTTTTCGATTGCGGTTGCACTACGACTCTGTTTTTTTTCACGGATTCTACGGATCACTGCGCACGATGCCCCGCAACGATGTCCCTCACGATGAAGCAGACATTGCCGGCGGCCCTTCCCGCCCGGGCGTCGGTCACCGGGTATGGCTGAACGCGGTGCTGCAGGGAAAATGGAAAGCCCTCGCCCTGCGCAACGCCACCGAGCTGGTGTGGTATGCCGCCGATACTGCTCAGAACTACTTCTTCAACTGGGAGTACGAGACGATTTCGAAACAATCGGATTTCGTTTTCGAAAACCGCTTCGGCCTGCTGGTCAACCTGCTCGAAAAGCGGTCTCCCCACGCGCTGTATGTCGGTCCTTTTTACGCTCTCGTTCTGCAGCCCTCCACGGATTTCCGGCGCCAGCGGGCCGGCATCGACCTGTATGCGGAGCCCTTCGGCCCGACGCGGCGGATGGGCACGCCGCGAATCTATGTCATCGCGGGGATGAACATTGAGGAAACCTACCGCACCGGCGAACTGTATGTGATTGCCTCACTGGGCAGCACCTGGGATCTGCGGTAATCGCCCGCTGTCATCGAAGTTGACGTGGGCGGGCAATTGACGCGAAAATGACCGGAACATGTCACCTCGCTGTCACAGACATGTGTTAATAACAGCGCCATGGACACGACCATTCTCATTATTGAAGACGAAAAAGACCTGAGGGAAATCCTGGAGTACAACTTTCGCAAGGACGGCTACAGGGTGCAGAGCGCGGCAAACGGCGCGGACGGCTTTCACCTGCTGGGCCAGCCCTCCCTCCCTTCCCTTGTCATCCTCGATCTCATGCTGCCGGACATGTCTGGCCTGGAAATCTGCCGCCGCGTCCGCCAGGAAAGGAGGACCGCCTCGATTCCGGTGCTCATGCTGACCGCCCGCAGTGAGGAAATTGACCGGGTGATGGGCTTTGAAGTCGGCGCCGACGACTATGTCACCAAGCCGTTCAGCGTGCGGGAGCTCCTGCTGCGGGTGAAAGCGCTCATCAAGCGGGCTGGCGCACCCGCCGTCCCCTCCGAGGAAGTGCGATTCGGCGTTCTGCGCATCGATTTTCCCGCCCACCGGGTTTGGGTAAATGACGAAGAAACCGTGTTGACTGCTCTGGAATTCAACCTGCTGCGGACCCTTTTTGTCAGGAAGGGCCGGGTTCAGACCCGGGAAATGTTGTTGAACGATGTCTGGGACATCAGCGCCGACGTAACGACCCGAACCGTCGACACCCACGTGAAGCGACTGCGTGAAAAAATCGGCGAAGCGGAAAAGTACGTAGAGACGGTCCGCGGCGTGGGCTATCGGTTTGCAGGAATGCCCAACGAGGACACGAAGTGAAAATCAGCCTGCGCACTGCCCTGATCCTGGCCATCCTCGCCATCGTGCTGGTCGGCGTCGTGCTGGCCGGCACCTTCATGACGCGGACCTTGCGCGCTTACATCAACGAACGGGCGGAGCTGGAACTGGGTGCCCACAGCCGAGCGGCCTCCCTGTATGTTGAACAGTCGCTCCACTCGCTGGAATACCGGGATGCGGACCGGATTGCCGACCGCCTGGGACGGGTCCAGGAACTGCGCGTCACCATCCTGTCAAAGGACGGCCGCGTTGTCGGCGACTCCGATGTGCCGACCGACAAGCTGGCCCACCTTCCCGATCACGAAAATCGTCCCGAATTCATTGCGGCTGATCGCACCGGCAAAGGGCTGGCGCACCGATACAGCACCACGGTGGAGCGATCCATGGTGTATGCTGCCGCCCGATTTGCCAACGACCAGGTGGCCGGCGTCGTGCGGGTATCGCGACCGGTGCAGGAAATTGAACACGCCCTGGCCATTCTCTTTGCCTCATTTTTGTCCGGGGCCGTCATTATCCTCCTGCTGGCACTTCTGCTGGCGACCATTACTTCATCTTATTTCATGCGCACCCTGCGTTCCATGGTGGCCTATGCGGAGGGGCTGGCCGAAGGTCGCCGCATGACGCCCTGGCCCTCAACGACAAAGGAACTCTCGGGACTGAAGAACTCCCTGCAGGCCCTGTCGGAAAAAATGGAAGTGGCTGTCAGGGAACTGGCCGACGAGCGGGATCGCTTTGCCGCGGTGCTCGAGGGCATGACCGAGGCGGTCATCGCCCTGTCGCCGGACGGTCGAGTGACGGTCATCAACGGGGCGGCCATCGCACTCCTCGAACCGGGACCGGAACCCCAGGGTCGTACCCTGCTGGAAACCGTCCGTGCGCCGGCCCTTTTTTCGCTCATTGAACAGCTGCTCCCCGGTCGTCGGGCCGACACCGAATTCGAACTGAACGGGCTGCATCCGCGCACCCTCCTTGCCCGGGCGGCCCGGCTCCATTCCGGCGCCTGCGTGCTGGTACTGATGGACGTGACCGAGCTGCGGCGACTCGAACGAGTGCGCCGGGACTTCGTGTCAAATGTGTCCCACGAGCTGCGCACCCCCATCGCGGTGGTGCGCGCCAATGCGGAAACCCTGGCCGACGGAGCGCTGGAGGACCGGGACATGGCCCCGAAGTTCCTCGCGTCCATCCTGTCCAATGCCGAGCGGCTCTCCAACCTGATTGCCGATCTGCTGGACATTGCAAAAATCGAAGAGGGCAAGTTCGAGCTGCACAGAGAAAGACAGAATCTGTCCGATGCCCTGCGACGCGCGGCGACGGCGCTGGAGACCCCGGCAACCGAAAAGAAGCAATCCGTGGAAATTGATGCGCCCGAGGAACTGGACGCACTGGTGGATCTCCGGGCAATGGATCAGATTCTGTTCAACCTGCTCGACAACGCCGTCAAATACACGGAGCCCGGAGGCCGTATCATCGCCCGCGCCCGTGCCGAAAACGGTTTCGCCATCGTCGAAGTGGAAGACAACGGTCCGGGTATTCCCGAACACCACCGGGCCCGCCTGTTCGAACGGTTCTACCGGGTGGACAAGGGTCGCTCCCGGGAAATGGGCGGCACCGGTCTGGGGCTGGCCATTGTCAAGCACCTGGTCCATGCCATGGGCGGCGAAGCGGGCATGCGCCCGGCCCCGATCAGAGGTTCCATCTTCTTTGTCCGCATTCCCCGCGCCGCATCCACTCCGTCCGCCTGATTGTCACACAGAGTTCGTTTTCCTGACGCGGGATTGTCACCCACCCGGGTGATTGTGTCGCCGGTTGTCCGGAAGCTGTCACGATGGTGAAGGTCCGGACGGAATTTGCAACA
Source organism: Deltaproteobacteria bacterium (assembly GCA_029565915.1). Classification (GTDB taxonomy): domain Bacteria; phylum Myxococcota_A; class Polyangia; order JAAYKL01; family JAAYKL01; genus JAKQNG01. The sequence goes on along the minus strand of JAKQNG010000094.1, from coordinate 3,578 downwards.
CAACTGACAGAGAACAGGCGGGACAGGTTATTGCCGGAATGATTCAACCCGTTGTCCGGTATGCCATGGTCAACCCGAAGGAAGCGGACAACACCACCCACGAGCTGGCAGCCGGCATCGGCATCTACTTTGAGAAACATCACCTGAAATGGCAGACGGACGGCGGCGTGCTGCTGGAAGAGAATGGACCGGACCTTTTTTCCACTCCGGTGGTGCGGACCCATTTGCAGCTCGGATTCTGACCAGCTTGTCACAAGGATGTCACGCAACTGTCACCCGGAAATCCTACACCTGTCATGAACGCCGGCCCGGGAGGGCGGCAGAAGGAGACTGAAATGAAACCCATCCATGCATTGAGCGCCCTGCTGGTCATCGTCCTTGTCGCCTGCGGCAATCAGACCCCACCGAAAGCGGACCGGTCCGGCTCCCCGTCGGAATCCGCGGCAGCCGCCGACAGGCAGAGCAGTGCCACGATGACCCTGAACGGCGCCGGCGCCACGTTCCCGTTTCCCATCTATTCCAAATGGGCTCACATGTACAACCAGAGCACCGGTACCCGGCTGAACTACCAGTCCATCGGCTCCGGCGGCGGCATTGCCCAGATCAAGGCGCGCACTGTGGACTTTGGCGCATCGGACGCGCCCCTCGAAAAGGCCGAACTCGATGAAGCCGGACTCGTGCAGTTTCCCCTGGTCATGGGCGGCGTGGTGCTGGTGGTCAACCTGGAGGGCATCTCGTCGGGACAGGTGAAGCTCTCCAGAGGCGTCCTGGCCGACATCTTCCTTGGAAAAATCAAGAAGTGGAACCACGCGGCCATCAAAAAGGACAACCCGGGTCTGGCGCTGCCGGACGGGGACATCTCGGTGGTCCATCGTGCGGACGGTTCGGGAACCACGTGGATTTTCACCAACTACCTCGCCAGGATTTCGGAGGAATGGAAAACCAGCGTCGGCAGCGACAAGGCCGTGGAATGGCCCACGGGCATGGGTGGAAAGGGAAATGAAGGAGTTGCCGCCTATGTGCAGCGCATCCGGGGCGCCATCGGCTATGTGGAATTCGCCTACGCCCTGCAGAACAACATGACCCATGTGCAGCTCGAAAACGCGGACGGAACCTTTGTGTCGCCGACCATCGAAACATTCCAGGCAGCGGCGGCCAACGCGGACTGGGCCAATGCCCCGGGATTCTACATGGTCCTCACCAATCAGCCCGGCGCGGCGAGCTGGCCCATCACCGGTGCGTCCTTCATCCTCATGTACCGCGAACAGAACCGGGCGGACACGGCCAAGGAGGCGCTCAAGTTCTTTGACTGGTGCTTTACCAACGGCGCTGCCGCGGCCGAAGAACTCCACTACGTGCCCATGCCGGAGGCCGTGGCGAATCAGGTTCGCGCTTTGTGGAAGGAGAGCATCCGCTCCGGCGGCAATCCTTTGTGGAACTGATGCGATGAACGCACAACAGGAGAATCGGGCATGAAACGGAACAACGGCGCTGCACCCGGTTCTCCAGGCGATGCCATCTACATCGCCCTCACGCGGGGCGCCGTGGCCCTGATGGTTCTCCTCGGCGTGGGCATCGTCCTGTCCCTCACGCTGAATGCCTGGCCCTCCATCCGTGAAACCGGCGCCCGCTTCCTCGTCTCCGCCGCCTGGAACCCGGTCACCCACGATTACGGCGCCCTCTCGTCCATCTCCGGCACCATCGCCTCCACGCTCATCGCCATGGTCATCGCCGTGCCCCTGTCGCTGGTCATCGCCTTCTTTCTGGTGGAGCTGGCCCATCCGCTGGTGGCACGCCCCGTCAGCTATGCGGTGGAATTGCTGGCGGCCATTCCGTCCATCATCTACGGCATGTGGGGGCTGTTTGTCTTCGCGCCGTTCATGGCCGACCACGTGCAACCCGCACTGGGACAGATTCTGGGCTTTCTGCCCCTGTTTTCGGGTCCGCCCATGGGCATCGGCGTGCTCACGTCGGGCATTATCCTTTCGCTCATGGTGCTGCCTTTCATCACCGCGGTGATGCGGGACGTGTTCAGCATGGTGCCCGGGGTGGTCAAGGAAGCAGCCTTCGGCATGGGCTCCACCACCCTCGAAACCGCCTGGAAGGTCACGGTGCAGTACGGATTCTCCGGACTGGTGGGCGCCGTCTTTCTGGGCCTCGGCCGAGCCGTGGGCGAAACCATGGCCGTCACGTTTGTCATCGGCAACGCGCACCGGCTGTCCCCGTCCCTGTTTGCCCCCGGCAACACCATCGCGTCCACCCTGGCCAACGAATTCACCGAAGCGTCCGAGCCCTTATACCTCTCCGCTCTCATCGAGCTGGGCCTCGTGCTGTTTGTCATGACCCTCATCATTCAGGTGCTCGCGCAGCTGTGGATTGACCGGGCACGGAAAAAAGCGGGAGGCGGCCTGTGAACGCCCTCCGTCCACGGCCCAGCACCGGAAGGCGGATGGCAGACCAATCAGTCCGCATCCTGGCGGTGGGCGCATCTCTGCTCGGCATCTTCTTTCTGGCGTGGATTCTGCTGGAGGTTTCCCGACGCGGCATCGGCGCCGTCAACTGGGACTTCTTCTTTGCGCCGCCGGCCCCCCCGGGATTTGCTCCGGCGGGGCTCTCCGCCCCCATCGTCGGCACCCTCCTGATGACCGGGCTCTCCGTGCTCATCGGCGTGCCCGTCGGGGTTCTGTCGGGGGTCTTTCTCTCCGAGGTGGCCAGGGGCACAAGGCTGGCCGCCGGCGTGCGCTTCTGCATCAACGTGCTGATGGGTGTGCCCTCCATCATCATGGGCCTGTTTGTGTACACGATTCTCGTGCTGCCCCTGGGGCAGTTTTCGGGATTTGCCGGCGCCGTGTCCCTGGCGGTCATCATGCTGCCGGTGGTGGCGCGTACCACGGACGACATGCTGACGCTGGTGCCCAACGCCCTGCGGGAATCGGCGCTGGCACTGGGGGCGCCCAGGTGGCGGGTGACCTTCGACGTGGTGCTGCGGGCAGCAAAGACCGGCATGATCACCGGAGTGGTACTGGCCATCGCCCGGGTGTCCGGCGAGACTGCGCCGCTGCTGTTCACGTCCCTCAACAGCGTGTACATGCCCACGTCCCTTGCGGAGCCCACCAGCAACCTCACGGTGACCATCTTCAATTACGCCATGAGCCCCTATGCAGACTGGCAGCAGATGGCCTGGGGCGCATCGCTGCTCATCACCGTCTCTGTACTGGGTGTCACCATCTTCGCGCGGACGGCCTTCCGGGAAAGGACAAAATGACTGTCGCTGCACAAACGAATGATGATCGAACGAAAATTTCGACGCGCAACCTGAATTTCTTCTACGGCAGTCAGCAGGCCCTGTTCGACAACAACCTCGATCTGGCGGAGGGAAAGGTCACGGCCATCATCGGACCTTCCGGCTGCGGTAAATCCACCCATCTGCGGGTGCTGAACCGGATTTTCGAACTCTACCGGGATCAGCGGGCACAGGGAGAGGTACTGCTGGATGGAAAGAACATCCTGGACCGCCGCATGGACGTGCTGGAGCTGCGCAAGCGGGTGGGCATGATCTTTCAGAAGCCCACGCCGTT
>JAKQNG010000071.1 GCA_029565915.1 Deltaproteobacteria bacterium | reverse complement strand
GGAGTGTTCGTGCCGCAATCACTGGGAGGGGACGAACTGCGATGTGTGTCCGGGCAACTGGGATCCGGACCAGGATTGTGCGGCCTGCGGAGGGGAATGGACGGGTGCGGACTGCGAGACGTGTGATGGCGGAGTCGGCGACCGCTGCCAGTGCCCGTCAGATCAATATCTCCCGCAACCGGGAACCTTGAAATGCTGGACCTGTCCGATCGGAACCTCCCCGGTGGGAGGTGTGTGCACGGAGGATGCTTGGAACTACCAGTATACCTATAACGAAGCCACAACCATGTGTCCGGAGGGTTTCTTCATCCCATCGGTAAGGCATTTTACCACTCTTCTGGAAAATTGTTCAAACGTTGCTGGAGGGATTGAATGCGATCGATGTGAACTCAGTGAACCATGCAGTCAGATGTATGGGAATGATTTTGGATACTATTTGTGGGTCAGCGATGAGTGCAACGAAGAAGATGATACTAGACAGGTTATCAAGATGGATGGTGCCGGTAGCTCAGATGAAATGGCTTTTCATTGGGATGAGTTCTGCCTGGATTCTTCTATGCAGGACTACTGGCTTGTTTGTGTTCGCTAACAGGAGGCATGCTATGTGGATATTTAATTCGGCAACTTTTAATAGAGCTGGCAGGGTTCTATTCTGGGTGTTGTTTCCCATCCTCGTTTTCTGCTGCGGATGTCAGCCGGAAACCCGGGTGTCACAGTGGGATGAAAACAGCACTCCGCCGGTGGAAGCCCTGTATCACACGGTACTGACCAGCACTGCGGGAGAACTGTCCGAAGAGCGAGTGACCGTTGAGGATCTGCGGGACTGCATCGTGGCCTACTGCGGGGCTGTCCATTCCGTTGCAAGATATGGTGGAACCAGAGGGGTCCTGATTTTCTGACATTTTCAGCTATTTTTTACCCCGGCTACTTTTTCTGCCCGTCATTTGCTGCGGATCACCTGCCCGGCCCGTTTTCGACGGTCACCGCGCGAAACGGCCACCAGGCTTCGGGCGGACAATCCACAACAATGCTGTCGCCCTTTGTGGGATGGGGAAACGCGATGGTCACCGCGTGCAGCGCGATGACACCCGGATGGTTGCGGATGTGCGCCTTTGCGCCGTACTTGCGGTCGCCCACCACGGGATGCCCGACGGCGGCGAGCTGCGCGCGAATCTGGTGATGCATGCCGGTGATGAGCAACACCCGCAACAACGACATGCGTCGCTGCCCATCGACCTGTTCGCGGTCAAATCGCAGCAGCGCTTCTTTGCCGCAGAGGGCCACGGTGGAGCGTCGCTCCTGTTCGTTCCACAAAAGCGAATGGCGGAGCTCCGCCTGTGCGTCTTTAACCGCGCCTTCCACAGCCGCGAGGTATGTCTTTTTCACCTCCCGTTGCGCAAACGCGCGGGACAACCGGGCAGCAGCCTTGGACGTTTTGGCAAACACCATCGCGCCCCCCACCGGCCGATCGAGCCGATGCACCATGCCCAGAAACGCGTTGCCGGGCTTGGCGTCCCGCATCCGCAGGTATTCCTTCAGTGCACTGAGCAGGTCGAGGTCACCGGTTTCGTCGCCCTGGGTGAGCATGCCCGCGGGTTTGCGGACCACCAGCAGGTGATTGTCTTCCTGCAGGATGTCGGGAACAAACGCCATGTCAGGTGCGCAGGACCTTCCATTCCGTTCCCGAAGGACCATCCCGCAGCGCCACCTTCATGGCCAGCAGTTCGTCCCGGAGCTGGTCGGAACGGGCCCAGTCCTTTGCCTCCCGGGCGCGCCGCCGCTCTTCCAGCCTGGCCCGCACGGCGTTGCAGTCGATGTTGTACGCCCGGGCACAATCGTCCCGCATCCGGCACAGGGCCGTCGCCGGGTCATCCCTGCAGATGTGGAGCACGCCGCACACCTCTTTCAACGACGCGGCCAGGTCGCGAATCGTCCGCCGCCACGCTTCCCGCCCACCCTTCAGGGCCTTCTGCTGCTTTGCTTTCATGTCGCACAGCTCATTGAGCGCCTTCATGGCTTCGCCGATGCCGGCCAGGGCCCGGGCCGTGTTGAAATCGTCATCCATGGCCTCCGTAAAGGCCTCCACGACGCCGGACAGGCGGGAGTCATCCATCTTCGGTGTATCTTCACCAACGGGCTCGTCGCCCACGGCTTCCTGCGCCCGCCGCAGGGTTTCATAAAAATATTCCAACCGATCAAACGCGATGTCGATGGAGCCGCGCACGCAGTCGCCCTCCGCGCCTTCCCGGGTGCGGCTGAAATCGATGGGGCTGGCGTAATGGCTGGACAGCACGAGCATTCGCCACACCTCCGGCGGCGCCAGCTCCAGTGCCTTTGAAATCGAAATGAAGTTACCGAGGCTCTTGCTCATCTTCACGCCGTCCACTGTGACAAATCCGTTATGCATCCACACGTTGCAGAACCGTTTTCCCGAGGCCGCCTCCGACTGGGCGATTTCGTTTTCGTGGTGGGGGAAAATCAAATCCTTGCCGCCACCGTGGATATCAAACGGAATGCCGAGTTCCTTTTCGCTCATGGCGGAACACTCGATGTGCCATCCCGGCCGCCCGGGGCCGAAGGGCGACTCCCAGAAAGGCTCTCCCGGCTGCGCCGATTTCCACAGCGCAAAATCCCGGGCGCTGCGCTTCTTCTCGCCCGGCGCCACCCGCGCCCCTTCCATCATCTGGGTGAAATCCCGCCGGGACAGCACGCCGTAACGGCCCGTGGCCGAGTGGTAGGCGGGCACATCAAAGTACACATCGCCGGCGGACGCATAGGCAAAGCCGGCGGCCATGATTTTTTCGATGAGGGCAATCACCTCGGGGATGTGCATGGACACCCGGGGCTCACTGGCTGCAGGAAACAGGTCGAACGGCGCAAAGTCCTCCTTTGCAAACACATCAATAAAGTGATCGGCCACCACCTCCGCCAGATGACGGGGATCCCCTTTGGCCCGCTCAGCGATGACCGCATCCTCGGCCAGCCGCTCGGCCCACTGCGCCTCGTCGTACGTCGCATAGGCGGGTCCGGTGCGCCACTCTCCTTGCGGACCGGCGGCAATTTCCTGCGCCCGGGCGATGATCTTGTCGTCGATATCCGTGAAGTTACGCACATAGCGCACATCGAATCCCCGCCAGTGCAGATATCGGACAATCGCGTCGAAGGACAGATAACACCGCAGGTGGCCCACATGGCAGCGGCCGTAGACCGTGACGCCGCAGACGTAGATGCCTGCACGGCCTTCGACAACCGGCTCAAATGGTTCCTTGTTGCCGGACAGTACATTGAAAATCTGAATCGCCATGGGTGAACACTCCTCATCGGACACCGCGCGGTGTCAGTCAAATCGCAGCAACGGCGGACCGCCGTCAAAGGAACGCGCACCGGCAATGGCCGCGGCCAGCCGGTCGCGGGCCGTTTCTACCGCATTTTCGACGGATTCGCCAAGGCCGATGAACGCAGCGCACAGGGAGGCCAGCGCACAGCCGGTGCCCCGGACGTCCCCGACGCCCAGGCGGGGCCCTCGATAGTGCCGCATCTGTCCATCCGGCCCCGCCAGCACGTCCACCAGTTCGTTGCCGGGCAGGTGACCGCCTTTGACCAGCACATGCCGGGCGCCGGCGCACACCAGCGACCGGGCCGCTTCTTCCATGCGGGCCACCGTATCCACCGGGCGGCCGCAGAGAAGCGACGCTTCCAGCAGGTTGGGCGTCAGCAGAAATGCCCGGGGTACGAGTTCCCGCCGCAGGACGTCCGTCGCCCCGCCATCGGCCAGCACGCCGCCCGATGAGCTGCGCAGCACGGGATCCACCACGAGGGGAACGCCCAGTCTGTCCGCTGCAGCGCCGATGGCAGACGCGGTTTCTGCACGTCCGAGGGCACCGATCTTGATGGACCGGATGGGCATCACGGTTGTAACGAGGCGTATGGTATCGATGATTTCGGCGACAGGAACGTCCATGGTGCCGTCGAAGTTCACGCCGTTCTGCCGGGTGAGCATGGTGCACACGGCCGCGCAATGGACCCCGACTGCCCTCACCGCGGCGCTGTCCAGAAGGACCCCGGCGCCACCGGAAGGGTCGAAACCACCTACAGCGAGCACGGAAACACCCGCGTTCCCGGCTGTACCGGCACCCGGATAGTTGTTGACGTGGATCATGTGCCAACATAATATTTCACCAGTTTCAGTGCAAACGTTCTGGAGGTAAAAAATGAAAGACACCAAGAAATGGTTCTTCGGATTCCTTGTGACCATGGTTGTCGCGGTGGCATTTGTCACGACACCGATGATTGCGGTCGCACAGGATGCCGCCGACGCGAAGGCGTCAAAATCGGCGAAGAAGAAAAAGGGCAAGAAGGCGCAAGAAGAGGCCGCACCGGCGCCCATGACCGAAGAAGAAATACAGGCCGCCGCGGCGCGGGAAAACTATGATCAGGCCCAGGCCGCCTACGACAAGGGCGATTACGTCAATGCGGAAGTCTATTTTCAGAAGGCCTACGACATCAAGCCCCACCCGGCTGTGCTGAAGAGCATTGCCGAATGCAAGCTCCAGCAGGGTCAGACGCCGGAGGCCATCGCGCTGATGGAGCAACTGATGGCGGATCCGACTTACACCAGCAAGTCCAAGGTGAAGACCCGCCTCGACGAAGCAAAAAAGGAGGTGGGGCACCTGGTTATCGACAGTTATCCCCAGGGTGCTTCCATCACGCTCAACGGACGTCGCCTCGATGACCTGACGCCCCTGTCGCTGTATCTGACGCCTGGCAAGCAGGTCATCGTCCTGGCCATGCCGGGCTATGCGGATCAGCTGCAGGAAATCAATCTGCCCAAGGGCACCGGGCAGACCGTCTCCGTCGATTTCTCAACGCTTCCCACCGCCGACGCCGGCAGGAAACCGGAACTCATCGATCCGTTTGCGGAAGATGAACCCGCGGTGCAACCGGAAGACGGGGCGGCCGCAACCGAAGAACCGGTGGACACCACAAAAGAAGAGCCGCTGGAATCCAACGGACCGCCCAACGCCTTCTGGGTTGCCGCGGCCATTGCCGGCGTAGGTGCCATTTCCGGAACGGTATTCGGCACCATGGCCCTGCGGGACGAAAAGGATTATGAGGAATCCGGCGACAGCGCCACCAGGGAAAGCGGCGAACGCTCTGCTGTCATTGCCGATGTATCCTTTGGCGTAGCCATTGGCGCAGCCATTGCCGGAACCATCATTCTGATTGTCAACAAAAACAAAAAAGATGCGATCAAAGCAGACGCAACCGCGGCCCGCTGGCGCATCGCGCCCCTGGCCGGAACAGACTCGGCCGGTATTTCTACGGCATTGTCGTTCTAAAAGGAGCACCACCATGAAAACAGCGACTATCCTGCTTGCGGCAACCGGCCTTCTGATGCTTTCCGGCTGCAGCGCGATTACCGACTTTCAGGCACCCGATCAGAAGATGGAATGGAATGTGGCCGGGGTTCAGACGGTGACCCTTGCCGGCAATCTGGGAACCCTGTCCATTCAATTTGACGACGAATTGCCCGTTGACCACGAAGAGGAAATCTACGACCTCATCGGCAACGAGATCACCCTCATGGTCACCAACGAAGACAATGGCGTGGGCGTGTCGCTGACCAGCGCCCCCGTCACTGCTGAACCCGCGGCCCCGGGGGAATACGCGGTGCAGGTGTCGACGGACAACCGGACGCTCACCATCACGTTCTTCAATGAAACGACCGAAGGATATGCCCTGCGGCCCGGCGGCAACTACATCGCGCTGCTCCATGTGGCCGAAAACGACTACTTTGAAACAGGCGATTTCACACCGGACATCGAAGTCGAATGAAGTGACGAGGTCCGCCTATTCCTTCTGGCGGCGGATGAACGCGGGGATATCGTAGTTCCTTTCACCAATCATGGATGACATGGCGTTGACCGAACGGGCACCGCAGAGCTGCACCTTTTCGGTGGCCTCCCTGGAAACCATCGACGGAATCGTCGAGCGGACCGGAGGAATGACCACCGCGCTGCTGTCCGAATACGAGTTCCGCGTGGGTGCATAGGACATCCTGGGCGGAACGGACGCGGTCGCCTGCTGTTCAATTTTCTGGAAACCGGTGGCGATGACGGTGCATTTTACTTCGTCGCAGGGCTCGTCCAGCGTGACATAGCCGAAGATGATGTGGGCGTCTTCGTCCGCCGCATCTTCGATCATGCTCACCGCGGAGGCCACTTCGTACATGGTCATGTCGGGACCGCCGGTAATGTTGATGAGGATACCCGTGGCGCCGTTGATCTTGATATCTTCGAGCAGCGGGCTGTTGATGGCCATTTCGGCGGCATCCATGGCCCGGTGCTCACCCTTGCCGTAGCCGGTGCCCATGAGGGCACGACCCCGATTGGTCATGATGGTGCGCACATCGGCGAAGTCCACATTAATTTTACCGCGGATGGTAATCAGGTCGGAAATGCCGCGCACGGCATTGCACAGGACCTGATCGGCATAGCAGAAGGCTTCGTTGATCGTCATGTTTTCCTGCAGAGAGAGCAGCCCTTCATTGGGAATGACAATCTGCGTATCGACGGATTCGGCAAGTGCGAGGATCCCCTCTTCGGCAAAGCGGCTTCGTTTGCGTCCTTCAAACCGGAACGGTTTGCTGACCACGCCCACGGTGAGAGCGCCGGTTTCCCTGGCCACCTGCGCGACAATGGACGCCGCACCGGTTCCGGTTCCGCCACCCATGCCCGCCGCGATGAAGACCATGTCCGAACCGCGCAGAGTCTCTTCGAGCTCCGCCACATCCTCCAGGGCGGCCTTGCGGCCCACTTCGGGATTGCCACCGGCGCCGAGCCCTTTGGTCAGGTTCTTGCCGATCTGAATTTTGGTGGTCGCCGGATTGGCTTCCAACGCCTGATGGTCCGTATTGGCCACCACGAAATCGACCCCGTCAATCTGTTGCGCAATCATGTTGGCAACCGCATTGCCGCCGCCGCCGCCCACACCAACCACTTTGATTCTGGCGCCCTGATCCATACCATCTAGTTCGAAACGCATGAAATCCTCCCGAATTCCTCTTGTTGCCGCGTTCTTGCCGTTTCACGGGAGACACCGGTTTTCACCGCGCCTCGCGCCTCCCGATGACTTCAGAATATTTCCCGGAACCAGTCCGACATGCGCACGAAGACCTTGGAATACACCTTGTCTTCCCGCACGCGGATCACACTGTCCCGATTGCTCTTCTCGCGCTTCGAACCGTAGTTCACCAGCCCCGCGCCCGTAGCATACGTCGGGTTCGACACCATGTCCTTCAGTCCGCCGAATCCAAAGGGGATCCCTCGGCGGACGGGCATGCCGATGGTTTCTTCTGCCGCTTCGGGCAGACCTTCCAGCATGGAGGCGCCGCCCGTGACGACCAGTCCCGACGCCAGCAGATCGGCATAGCCGCTCTCCATGATAGCGCGATGGACGAGCATGAAGATTTCTTCCACCCGGGGCTCAATGATGTGCGCCAGCACCTGCCGCGGCTGAACGACTGGAGGACGGCCACCCACCGAAGGCACCTCGATGGTTTCGTCCGCGTCCACGAGCTTCACCATGGCGCAGCCGAATTTCTGCTTGATGAGCTCCGCTTCCGCCTTGGGTGTCCGCAGACCCATGGCCACATCCGAGGTGAGGTGATTGCCGCCGATAGCGATGACCGACGTATGCGCCACCGCGCCATCCACAAAAATAATCAGGTCGGTTGTGCCGCCGCCGATGTCCACCATCGCCACTCCCAGCTCCTTTTCGTCTTCGTGGAGCACCGAATCGGCCGATGCGATCTGCTCGAGCACGATGTCGGCCACGTCGAGTCCGCAGCGCTGGGCACATTTCACGATGTTCTGGGCTGATGTCACCGCGCCGGTGATGATGTGCACTTTTCCTTCGAGACGAACGCCGTGCATGCCCACGGGATTCCGGACGCCGTCCTGATCATCCACCACGTATCCCCTGGGAATCGCATGGATGACTTCCCGATCCATGGGAATGGCCACGGCCTTGGCCTGTTCGATGACGCGGTCCACGTCGGTGCTGGAAATTTCCCTGTCCTTGACGGCCACGATGCCGATGTTGTTGAACGAGGTGATGTGCCCGCCTGCGATGCCGGCGTACACATTGGAGATTTCCACGCCCGCCATCTGCTCGGCGTCTTCAATCGCTCGCTTGATGGACTCGCAGGTGGCGTCGATGTTGACCACAACGCCCCGGTGAAGTCCCGCCGACGGATGAGAGCCGATGCCGATGATATCGATGCCGTCCCGGGTGACTTCTCCAACCACTGCCGCCACCTTGGTAGTTCCGATATCCAGACCGACGATAATCTCACCCTCGCTTGCCATCTTCTTACCTGCCTTCGTTGCTCACATTCCGCTTACGACAGTTTACTGGTCAGAATCACCCTCGCATGGAGGCAGGAGGCGAATCAAATTTTCGACACAGAATTTTCAATCTTTCAGTTTCACGGTGACGCGGTCGGGACGCTTCTCGTTGTCGAAGTACACCACCGAGGGTCGACGATCGCTCTTCTGCAGGCGGGACAACAGGCGGGACAGCCGCTCCAGCTTCACGCGATAGGGCGAGCTGCCAAGGCGCACGTAAAACGGATCGTCGCCGACCGTAAGGGAAAAATCCCCGCCCACTTCCGCGTGGATTTCCGAGAGGGGTGCCACCTCGCGCAACGCCGAGGCCTCCCAGGCCATCTCCAGGGCAATGGCATCGAGGATTGTGCGCTCCACGGACTCGGAATACATCGTCAAATCGCGCCGCGTAAGCCCGGTCAGGATTACGGATGGCACCGGATCGCCCTGCTGCCATCGCTTGAAAATCGCGCCGGTGCTGTCCACCAGATAAAGGACATCAAACAGGATGAGCATCCGGGCGGTCCGCTCCACCACGTCGATGACGATGGTCCGTGGCAGGCGTTGCTGCACCTTTGCTTCCAGTATCCATGGCGACGCTTCCAGCTTCTTTTCCACGTCGGACAGGTTGACGGAAAAAATGTTGTCTCCCACCCGGAACCCGGCCAGTTCGAGCAACTGCGCATTTGTCAGGCGCGCGTTGCCGTCAATTTCCACAAATTTCACGGCAAACGCGGGCGCCGTGACCGCATAGTCGTGAACGGCCTTTCCGCCCCAGCCGAGCAGCACGATGGCCGCCACGACGACCAGCAGTCGGAGCGCGGACAGCAGGAACCGCCGCAGTCCAGAGGATAACCCGGAGGTTTTGTCTTCCATACCCTTTGTCTCAACGTCCGGTTCGGATCGCCGTCGATTCGCGGCACGCATGCCCTCAGAACGGGAAGGACGCTGACGAATGGGGGACTCGTTTCCCCGGCCCTCTTCCGTCGGTTTTTTCACGTTCGCCTTGTGTCTGCGCAGGATGGACATGGACTACCGGGTCATCTCCCGCAGGGCATCCGCAATCTGCTGTGCCGCATCCGGGCGACCGAGCCGTGCCGATGCCAGCGCCGCCTCACGGCGCTTGTGCTCGTCGTCCACAAACGATGTGATGGCCAACCGCAGCTCCGCCACGCCGGTCACCTTTTCGTCCAGAACGATGGCCGCACCGGTTCGCTTCATGGCCGCCGCGTTCTTTTCCTGCTGTCGATCCGCGTGGTGTGGATAGGGAAGAAAGACGGCCGGCAGCCCCATCACGGTGACTTCCGCAACCGTTGTCGCGCCGGACCGGGCCACGACCAGATCGGCGGCCAGGTATGCCTGTGCCATATCGTCGATGAACGGAACGACCGTTGCTTCGATGCCGGCGCCGGCATAAATCGCGCGCACCCCGTCCAGGTTTTCGGCCTGTCCCTGATGGGTCACCATCACACGCCCGGCCAGCCCCGCCTGCGCCAGGGCCTCCGGCACCCGCTGGTCGACACTCCGCGCCCCCTGGCTGCCGCCCATCACGAGAATCCGCAACCGCTCATTTTCCCCGACCGTCCGAAAAGTTTTCTGCCGGGCCGCATCCAGGATCTGCTGTTTGACCGGGTTGCCGGTAAACAGGGCACGGCCCGCCGGCAATTCGGCGGCGGTTTCCTCATATGAAACAAAGGCCCGGCGCACCACGTTCTTCAGCAGGCGGTTGGCCAGGCCCACGGTGGCGTTCTGTTCGAGAAACGCCGTCGGCAGTCCGAGCAGTCGCGCCGCCAGCACCACCGGGCCCGCCACATAGCCGCCCACGCCCATCACCACGTCCGGTCGCAACCGCCGCAACAGGATCGCCGACTTCGCCACGGACAAAGGCGCGGACGCCACCCCCATTCCCTTCTGCAGCAGCCCGCCTCCGGTCAATGGCCGGACCTTGATGAACGCGATCGGGTAGCCCGCCGGAGGCACCAGCTTTTCCTCAATCCGTCCCCTCGTTCCGACAAAGTGCACGTTACCGCCGGCCGCGCGGATCCGGTCCGCCACCGCCAGGGCCGGGATGATGTGCCCGCCGGTGCCGCCGCCGGCCAGAACCACGTTCCATTGATCGGTCATTCGTCTGTTCCTTCCCTTGCCGATGTCCGCTCCGAGCGCACATTGCCGCGGTTCCTCGACCCGTTCTCGGGCGGCGCCCCGCTGTTTTCGACGATGCGGGTCCCTCGCGAAATGCTGAGCAGGATACCCACCGCGGCCATGGCAATCATCAGCGCGGAGCCACCGTAACTGACAAATGGCAGGTTCAATCCCTTGGTGGGCAGCAGTCCCATGGACACCGCCAGATTCATGAGAACCTGCAGCGCCATCAGCACGCTGATGCCCACGGCCACCAGCATGCCGAACGGCTCCTGCGCCCGCAGCCCGATCCGGAAGCCGCGCCCCACGATGAACGCGTACACGAGCAGCAGGGCCCAGATGCCGATCATGCCCAGCTCTTCGCCGATGATGGCACCGATGAAGTCGTTGTGCGCCTCTGGAAGATAGAGGAATTTCTGCAGCCCGTCGCCGAGGCCCCGCCCCGTGACGCCTCCGGCAGCGTAGCCGAAAAGGGACTGGCTGAGCTGATAGCCTGTTCCGAAGCGGGTGGCCAGGGGATCGAGAAAACTCATGATGCGGGCCAGACGGTAAGACGACCCGGTGATGATGAAATACACAATGGGCGCGGAGACCACCCCGGCCAGCAGGATGTAACCGAGCTTCGCGCCGGCGATGAAAAGCAGTGAGAATGTGAGCACGGCCATCACCACGGTGGTGCCGAAGTCGGGTTGCAGCATGCAGGCGGCCATCAACAGGCCGGGGATAATCAGATGGGGCAGAAAGCCGATGGAGAAGGATTTGATCTTCAATGCCTTCTTGTTGAGGGAATAGGACAGCCAGAGAACGAGGCACACTTTCAACGCCTCGGCGGGTTGCACCGTGATGGGCCCCAGTCCAATCCAGCGGGACGCGCCGTTAAGGGTGAGGCCGATGGGAGATTTGCATGCGAGAACCCCGAGAAACGACAAGCCCAGCAACGACCACACGATGAAGCTCTTTTGAAAAATCCGGTAGTCAATCCGGCTGACAATCAGCATGACCAGCAGGCCGGCGCTGCAATAAATGCCCTGACGGGCCAGAAAATACGCCGCATCGTGGAGCTGCTTCTGGGCCAGCACCGCTGAGGACGAAAACACCATGACGATACCGAAAGCACAGATGAGCAACACTGCCACCAGAAGGGGGCGATCCATGCTGCCTCTGCCTGCGACGGTCGATATTGACTCCTCCACGCGAGTCCTTTCTGCCGCGCGGCCTACCGCAGTTTGAGTGACGAAAGCGCCACAAGGGCAAGCATGATCGAAATGATCCAGAAGCGGACGATGACCTTGGGCTCGGGCCATCCTTTCAACTCGAAATGGTGGTGGATGGGTGCCATCCGGAAGACTCGACGGCCCACCAGCTTGAACGAGACCACCTGCGTAATGACGGACACCGCCTCCAGCACGAAAATGCCGCCGATAATGACCGACAGGAATTCGTTCTTGGTCAGAACCGCCACCATCCCCACGGCGCCGCCCAGGGCCAGGGAGCCCACGTCGCCCATGAACACCTGCGCGGGAAAGGTGTTGTACCAGAGGAATCCGATGCCCGACCCGAAAATGGCCGCACAGAAGATGGTCAGCTCACTGGCCATGGGAATGGAGGGAATCCGCAGATACTCGGGAATGTTGATGCCGAAGAGAATGAGTCCCGAGATGTAGGCGAACACCAGCAGGGTGCTGGCACTCACCATGACCGGTCCGATGGCCAGGCCGTCCAGCCCGTCCGTCAGGTTGATGGCGTTGGACATGGCCACCACCACGAACGTGGCAAAAACAACGTAGAGCCAGGGGGGCAGGGTCAGTCTGGCGAGAACGCCCGCATTCTGCGCGTCCAGCGGGCTGTTCTCAAAGGCGACAAAGGGGAGCGCCAGGCGGTACCGCAGGTCGAGCCATTCGGCGGGCAACCCCTGATCCATGTACACATATAAAAAGATGACAGCGGCCAGCATGATCTGGAACATCAGCTTGAACCGCCCCGGCATGCCTTTCGAATCGGCGTAGCGGATTTTCAGGTAATCGTCGATGAACCCGATGAGCCCGTAGCCCACCGTAATGGCCAGCACCAGCCAGACAAACTGATTGGACAGGTCGGACCAGAAAGCCGTGGACAGCACCGTGGCAAACAGGATCAGCGCACCGCCCATGGTGGGGGTTCCCTGCTTCTTGAAATGGGTATCCGGCCCGTCATCGCGCACAGACTGGCCCACGTTGCGCCGCCGCATCCGGGCGATGAACCAGGGATACATGAAAAAGCAGATGAACATGGACGTGAGCATGGCCGCGATAATCCGGAACGGCACATACCGCAGTACATTGAGCCAGGGCAGACGATCGGTCTGCAGGTGCAGCTGGAACAGCAACTGATAGAGCATGATCTACTTTCCTTCCCGGATACCGGCCACGACCTCCTCCATCCGCATTCCCCTCGATCCCTTTATTAGCAACGCGTCTCCGGTTTTGGAAATTTCCGTCAGAATTTTCACCATTTCGCCGCTGTCAGCCGCAGCAAACCCGTTCGACGGCGGCAGCCCTGCCTCCAGCGCTCCGGCCAGCGTATGGTCCTTCCAACGGCCCTTGACCACCAGCACCCGGATGCCCGCTCGAACTGCCATTGCACCGATGCGCCGGTGGGCTGCCGCGCTCTCTTCGCCCAGCTCCAGCATGTCGCCGATAGCCGCCACCGCGTGCCCCGGCGCTGCCATTTCCCTCAGCACATCAAAGGCTGCCGCCATGGAGGACGGATTGGCGTTGTACGTGTCATCGATGATGGTCATTCCCCGACAGGAAAAGACATTCAATCGACCGTTCACAGGGCGCACCGTCGACAGCCCCGCGGCGATATCTGCTCCGCTTTCTCCCATGGCGACCGCCACGGCAGCGGCGGCCGTCGCATCCACCGCGTTGTGTTCACCGGGGAGCGGACACAGCAATTCGATGGACCCGTCGGGCAGGGCGATGGTCAGAATCTGTCCGTTTTCCACCGAGCGACGGCTGAGGAGCTGCACATCGGCGGAAGACCGGGTCGAAAACGTCAGTCGTCGGGAAGTACCGGTGGACATGGCGCTCACATGGACATCGTCCAGATTCACCACGGCGGTGCCGCCGTCGGGCATGTGCGAAAACAGCTCCCCTTTGGCCCGGGCCACGCCGACCAGGTTGCCCAGATTCTCCAGGTGCGCGGGCCCAACGTTGGTGATGACCGAAACATGGGGTTGTACCAGTTTCGTCAGATGGGCGATTTCGCCGAAGTTGGAGCAGCCCAGCTCGAAGACCGCCACATCCGCGGATGGACCGAGGCCCAGCAGGGTGAGGGGCACGCCGATGTGATTGTTGAAGTTGCGCACGGGTTGATGCACCCGATGGCGGACGGACAGAATGGACGCAATGAGCGTCCGCGTGGTGGTCTTGCCCGAAGAGCCCGTTACCGCCGCAACGATTCCCCGGTAGGTGCCGCGATGGTGCGCGGCCATGGCGGTCAGCGCGTCCAGTGTGTTGCCCACCACGATCTGCGGAATCGCCAGATCGTCCAGCGGTCGCGAGACCATCACCGCCGCCGCACCTTTCTTTTCTACTTCGGCCACAAAATCGTGCCCATCGAACCGCTCCCCTTCCAGCGCCACAAAGAGGGCGCCGCGCACGTCATCGCGGGAATCGATCACGACCCGGTGTGCGGTTTGCTCACCGCCGGTGGTCAGTGTACCTCCCACGATGGCGGCAATGGCATCCACTCGATAGTTTGCTTCACTCATGACATCCGCTTTCCCGACTGCACGAGAATGGCGTCCCGCGCCACCTCCCGGTCGTCAAAATGCGTCTTCTGCGTGCCGATGATCAGGTAGTCCTCATGTCCCTTTCCGGCGATGAGCACCGTATCTTCTGGTTTTGCGAGGCCAATGGCGAGGCCGATGGCGTCTCGTCGATCAAGGATGCGCAGATATCCGTTCCTGGTTGCCGCGTCGGGTTCCGCCAGCCTTCTGGCGCCGGCCTGCCGAAGGCCTTCTTCCACCATGTCAAGAATCCGGTCGGGATCTTCCGTGCGGGGATTGTCGCTGGTGGCGATGGCAACATCAGCCCGTTCCGCCACCGCAGCGCCCATGAGGGGCCGCTTTCCGGCATCCCGATCGCCGCCGCACCCGAATACACAGAACAGGCGGCCCGCCGTCAGAGGGCGGAGTGCCCCGAGA
>JAKQNG010000069.1 GCA_029565915.1 Deltaproteobacteria bacterium | reverse complement strand
CGCATCATACAGATACGTCATCACCACGTCGGGCAGATCCCCGGCGTCGGGCTGGGGCGTATCGATGTTCACGTACTTGTGCGCCCCCATGAGCTGGCTGTACGCATTCCACGCATACAGATAGTCCGTCCGCTCCGCAGTGGGGTCCGGGCAGTCCGCCCCCACGGGACCGTCCTCCCGGGTGCAGGACATGCATCCCGTCCGCACGGTCTGCTGCACCATCCGCCCCGATGCGTCATAGGCCGCCCACACACACGTCCCCCGGCCACTCGGAATCCCCGCATCTCCCACGTTGGTGGCAAAGTAAATGGCGTCCGGAATGAAGCATCCCGTGGCCGCCGGATCCACCCCGCACATGGTTCCTTCGTTCAACTGCCAACCGTTCTCGATGGTCCCGCCCAGGGCCCGGCCCAGGTTTGCCACCGCAGCGCCGCCGGCGTCCGCCTCCTCCGCCCACGAAACCATGTTCCCCCGGGGGTCAAAATCCCACCGCACGCTCCGCAGTCGCTTTTCCCCGTCCGGCCCCAGGTCGTCTCCTTCCGCGCCGGTCACATAATCCCTTTCCTCTCCCACCAGCTGGTAGCGGCCGTCGTAATCGAAGGACGCATCCGAGGGCGACGCGGACACGGGCCACCCGCTCTGCGTCTCCGGCAGGTACGACCCGTTGAACGTGGCCGGCGCCGTCATCGTCGGGTCCATGGTCGACGGCATGGACGCCGCGTGGTAGCCCGGGAAACTGTGGTGCACCGCCGCGGGATGGGGCGCATTCGTCAGCGTCGATGTCGCGCTCGACCCCCGGCCCCGCCAGTCCGCGATACCCGTCAGCATCCCCAGATTGTTGTATTCATAGCCGAAGGCCATCAGGGTGGCCGCCGCCACGCCCCCCGCATCCTGCTGCTGCACCACCGTGGCCAGCACCCGGTGGTTGAACCCGTTGTACCCGGTCCACTGCACGGTCTGCGCCCCGTCGCCATAGCGCACCAGCTCCGTCTGTCCGGCGATGTTCGACCGGGTCTCCAGTACGATGGGCCGGTACTGCCGGCCCGTTGCCGTCAGATAACTGACAAAGCTGCCCTGGGGCGTCCCGTTCTCGTAATAGGACGCCGTGGTCCGCACCTGCCCGTCGTCCTCCGCATACACCAGCTGCCCTGCCCAGTCCGACAGGGACTCGCTGTGATACACCTTTGTCTCATCGGGCAGCACCATCCGCCAGGACTCCGTCCACAGGCCGATGAGGTCCTGCGCGACCACCGAAATGCCCGACCGGTCCCGGGTGGCCACCAGCCGCCCCAGGGTCACGGCCCCGGCGGGCCAGGCAAACTGCCCGGAGGCCAGCAGGGGTTCCAGGTCCTCCTCGCCGGAGGGGAATGTGTCAAAGAAATACCGCGCCTCCACCTCAAAGGCGGTGCTGTTGTGGTCCCGGCTCTGCTCGGACACCAGCCGTCCCACGCCGTCATATTCATATAAAAACTCGTCGCCCATGGGCGACTGCGCGTACACGAGCTGCCCCAGCTCGTCATACTGGTACTCCCACAGGCCAAAGGTCACGTCCCGGTTGAACCGCAGGCGTCCCAGGGTGTCGTAGGAGGCCCACCGCGAGATGGTGTTCACCGCGCTCTCCTGGGGATTGCCGCCGGCGGGCACTTCGAACTGGGTGGCCACCACCACATTGCCCAGGGCGTCAAACCTCGGAACGGACCACTTCTCCACCATGGGGCTGAACTCGTTGCAGACCGCGCCGGTCCGGTACCGGGAGACGGACAGCACTGCCCGGCCCAGGCCGTCAATGCGCTGGGTCGAATAGGTCCCCTGATGACAGGCGTCCCCGTGCAGGTCCAGATGGTCCCACGAGTGGGCACTGTCCAGCCCGTAGGAAACCGCCACCTGCGTATTGTCCGGTGCCGTGGCCACCGTGGGTCGCCCGTAGGCGTCAAATTCCTGCATCGCGCAGTTCAGGTGCCCCAGCTGTCCCACCACATCGGCCGGCCCCTGCGGCATGGCCGCGAGGGGCGCCCCTTCACAGGTCTTCCACGCCTTCCCCTTGGCGTTCAGGTAGCCTTCGCCGTTGACCACATAGGGATAGGCCGACTCACTGCCCAGATAATTGTCCCCGGACACCACGGTGGCATAGGTGCGGCCCATGGCGTCCACAAAGGTCTTCAGCATTTCCCAGCGATTCGAATGGGCGGTCTCCCCGGTTTCCATGTCCGCCGGCGCGTCGTCCCACGGATTGTCACCGCACCTTGTCTGGGACGTGTTGATGTGGGTCACCAGCCACGACATGGGAATGCCGGCCTCGTTGAACCCGTAGTGATATTCCACCCGCTTCTGCGCTTCGCTGCAGAGCTGGCCGTCCCGGCCCGGGCCAAAGGATGCGACAAACCTTCCGAGGGCGTCGTACTCCATGGCCGAGCGGGCGCCGTTCATGTCGATCATCTGCGTGATGTGGCCGAATCCGCCGTCCCAGGAGGCCTGCGTCACAAACCGGGGCGCGCCGTCCAGATAGGTGATCTCCTTGACGATGTAGGCCGAGTATCCGTCCGCTGTCCCGCCGCCTTCCTGCCCCTGGTACACGTTCGCCGTGCGGCGCGCACACGAGTCAATCAGATCTCCGGCGCAGCCATAGCCGTTTTCCACCACCTGCCCGAAGGCGTTGTAGACCTTCACGTTGGCAACGAGGCTCTCGCTCTCCGCGCCGGCGCCCACATCCCCGTAGTAGAACATGGAGTGCTGCATGTCGCCGGTGACTTCGTCATAGGCCTTCACCACGTGGTTGAACTTTGTGTCCGCCGGCCAGGTGCTGTCGCAGCCCGCGCCGGTGACCCACGACTCATCTGCCGTGTGCACCCAGGTGGAGGGGTTGAAGGACGTGCGCGTGTGCTCCGTGTACTGATCGCAGTTCGCATAGAAGTACACATCGCTGTCCGAGAGCCGCGTAAAGCCGCCGTAATAGGCCCGCGTGGGATTGCCGTGGCGGTCGATGTCCGTGTTTCCGGTGATCAGGTGGAAATATCCCACCGGGGCTGCCGGCACATAGTCGCCGTTGATGTCCGGATAGGCCACATCCGTGGCCGCAACGTTGGTGAGGACCACCGATTGATAGGCGTCATAGGCGCCGCCGCCGGGAGGCCCATCCAGATCATACTTGTACACGCGGCCCTGATTGGGCGTGACAAAGTACACGTTGCGGCGATCGTGGGCGTCCGCACTGGCAAAGAGCCGCCGCACCTCGATTTCGCTGACGGTGGCCTCCACCACGCGGCCCGTGCAGGGCGAAAACACCTCGGAGCGGATGGATGCCCCGGTGAGTCCCAGCAGGGGATTCTCCTCGTGGAGCTTCCGGGCGCAGGCCGCCGAATGAGGACCCCACGTGCCCGGCCAGGTGTCGTTCATTTCCGGTCGCTCCATGCACTCGGGCCGGATGCCCGAATGGAACCAGTTGCGGCTCACCAGGGGCGCTTCACCTTTTTTAATGGCATCCGATGAACACAGGGCGGACTGGTCCCACGCACCGTCATTGTCGCCGTCCCGCTCCCGGTCCCAGCTCTCTGCATAGCTGAAGCCCTTGAATTCCGCCTCGTGGGCGTCATACCAGGGATTGCGGTACACGAATTCCTGCACGTACCGCCCTTCCGGACCTCCCAGTTCTTCGAGGAAATCCCGCGATACGGTCTTTGTCACCACGGTGAGGGGCATGGGCGCCGTGGTAGTCCACGGTTCCCCGGCCGCCTCTGCAGCCATCATGAGGCCCGTGGTGGTGGCGTACTGGAAATACGTGGCACCGCCCAGGCCGTTCTCCACGGTCTCCAGCATGCCGGCCGTCAGTCCCTGGTTGTCCACGTCCTGTCCCGGCGCCTTCTCCAGCCGGAAATCGCCCCCCAGATCGATGTACTGATAATTGCCCGCATTGCCCCAGACGATGTCCACGGTACCCGAGCCGTTGATGTCCGCAAAGCGCACCTGTCCATAGGTGCCCGACGGCGTGTACGGCGTGTCCCTGATAATATGGCGCGGGGTGAACGAGTTGTCCCCCCGGTTGAGCCAGATGTCCACGGCGCTGTAGCGGATCTGCACCAGGTCCGAGAGCCCGTCGCCGTTCAGGTCCGCGATGGAGATGCCCTCGTAATCGGGGTTGGAAAAATACGGGGAGCCGGTCATCTCCACTTCCGTGCCGTCCACGTATTTCCCCGCCGCGCAGTCGTCGGTCGTGTTGCCCCACCGGCCATACCCCCGGTTGGGCCAGTAAGCGATGGAACCCGTCTTCAGGTCCACCAGATCCTGCAGGCCGTCGCCGTTCATGTCGCCGAAGCGCAGGTTGCCGTTGTGAAACTGCATGGGCCCGCCCCGCATGAGGATACAGGAATTGACCGACTGATTGGCGATGCCGTAGCCGTTGTCGTCAAAGTGGCCGAACTGGCCGGTCATGAATGCGCCTCCGGCCTGTTTGCGGGTGGCCGAGAGGTTGAAGAAGTGCTCCATCCGCGTGCCCGCGGTGCGCACGATGTCAATGAGATGGTCGTTGTTCAGATCCACGAGCTGGATGTCGTCCGCGTCGTTGGTGAAGTCGATGTCGGGATTGAGGGGAATGTCCGCCACTTCGTCCCAGCAGAATTCACTGGACGCACACTGGTCCGTGAGCCGGTAGTAGCTGTACTTCTGTGCATAGGGCATGTGCAGCAGATCTGCGTTGCCCGTGCCATCGATGTCCATCACCTGCACGTTGAGGTTGGACATGCGCAGGGACCAGCCCGCCGGGTTGTCCACGGGTTCGATGAGGTCGGGGTCGAGGGCGCCGTTGCCCTGCGGATCATTGAAGATCACCGCGTGGTCCGCGCCGAAGTAAATGTCTTCGGGCCGGGTGATGAAGAGATCCGGCAGGCCGTCCTGATTCACGTCCAGAAATTCCACGTCCGGGTCGTCGAGGGACACGTTTGGCGAAACGTCAAGGGACTGGACCAGGGCGTTCACGGCGCCGAAGCCTCCGATGTCGCTGCCCGCACCGGACAGATCCTGCGTCTGCGAGTAGTAGAAGGCCATGGGCGGCATGCAGGTGCCGCTGCCGGCGCTCCCCGCATAGTCGCGGCCGCAGAGCTGGATGGAGGCCAGCTTGGAATGGAACGACTGCGTCTCGTCCAGGTAGGTGAACACATAGGTGCGGGTGGGGGTCCGGCTGCCTGAGGGCGCGTCCAGGAACGAGGAGACTTCAATGGCGACAAGGCGCAGGTTCTGCGCCATGGGGAAGCCGGCAGCAAACGATGTGCTCACGTCCGGCCGGCGTTCGTAGCGGAAGTGGACCCGGTGCTGGTAGGTCTCCAGGTCGCCGTAGTTCGTGCCGTGGGAGTTCCAGTAGATGTCGCTGAAGTACAGGTTGTTGCCGTCTTCGATGTAGGTGTAGTGGATGTCATTGCCGCCCTGGCCCATGGCCCGGCGGATGTCCGCCATGCGGGTGAGGTTCCACTGGTAGGTGCCCTCCGGCCCGATGACCTTTTCCGTGTCGTATTCACCGAAGTAATAGTGGTTGCCCTGTTTGTCCTGCACCAGCCACGCGTCTGCCGTGCGGTTGTAGAAGAACCGCATGAAGGTGCCTTCCAGCCGGGCGCGGAAATACGTGATATCGCCGTTGGCGCCATTTCGCCAGCCCGGGGGCCACTCTTCGTCCGTGGGCATGGCGATGGGCACGAGTTCGGTGCCGCCGTTGTAGATGAACCGGTCGCTGCGGTTGTAACGGGGCAGCCCCTTGTCGGACTGGCGTGTGATGAACGGAACGCCCAGGTTCCATCCCCAGCCGAGTACGCCGTTGCCGGCGCCGGTGGTGTAGCCGAGGCCGAGCTGGGGCTGGACGCCACGGCGGCCGGGCGGCAGTGCAATGGGGACAGAAAATGTCCCGCTGCCGGTGTTCAGGTCCGGGGTGAAGGACTCCCCCATGCCCTGAATGGAGCCGTTGCCGTCCGGCAGGGCCAGGGCCTGGGGGCTCACGCCGGACTTGGCGGAGAAGCCCGAGGGAAGGGCCTTGGAAGGCACCGCTTCTTCCACCGTCGTCTCCTCCGGCGTGGACACTTCGTCGGCGGGATCGGAGGCGTACCAGTAGGACTGATCCCAGGCCGGGGCATCCGGCAGCTCCGGCGCTGGCGGCATGTCCCCTTCTGTCGGGCCCGGGTCCACCGGGTCCGGCATGTCGGCATCCTGCGCCCCGGCGGCGGAAGAACCCGCCAGCGCCAGGAGCAGCGCGCACCCGTAGAGTGTAAATAGGAGGTCCCTGTTCATGGCGCGCTCCTATTCGGATTTGGTCCAGTAGTGATATCCCAGTACGAGCTGAATATCCTCCACGTTCGGCCAGATCAGTTCGGGCACTTCATACAGCCGCAGTTCGAAGGTGCCCTGCATGGGCCTGCCCATCAGCGAAATCTTCGACATCTGGGACAGGGCACTCTGGTGGGTTCCCGACACCGGGAAGCCGATCACCTGCTCGGCCACCCAGGCCTTGCCGCCCTTTACATGACCGGTGGGAATGTCAAAGGGCTTGACGTTGGCCTCGTCGTGGTGGTTGCGGATGTAGACCTCTCCCATCTGCTTCAGGTCGTAGCTCAGCCACTGGTTGGCCGCGCAGGTGGAGGGCGACGTTGCCATCGAACAGTCCACCACGTCGGTGCCCACGATGTTGAGGGCCACGGTCTTGATGCGGTAGTTGAAGTTGTCAGGTGCCAGGATGCCGAACTGGCCCATGGCGCCTGATTCCACGGCGTCCATGTCCACATTGAACCGATAGGCATAGTAGCCGGGCTGGCCGTCTTCGCCGTTCACCCAGACGAATTCATTTTTAAAGATTTCGATGCGGCTCTCATCCGACACGTAGGTATTCAATTCGTCAAAGAGCGGCAGTCCACTGCCCGGCACCGCCACGCACATGTCCTCCACATGCTCGCGCAGATAGGTGTTGCGCACATAGGACGGCTGGCTTTTGACGCAGGGCACCGCGTCGATGGCATCTTCAGTGGTCACGCTGTCCCACCGGTCGCACCATGCGGCGGACACCGGCGAGAGCTGCGCGCCGACAACGCCGATGTCGAGACCCCAGTCCACCGGTTCATTGACGGGAAGGGGTGGGTCGAGAGGCTCGGAGGTGTTCTGGTAGTCCGTTGCCACTTCGCCGATTTCGATCTGGGGACCCCAGAAATCGAGGGTGCCGGTGAGGTAGCCGTCCTGGCCGGCAACCGGGAAGACAATCAGTATTAACTTGGTGGGAGCCGGTTGGTCTACCTGTTGCGTCTTCTGATGGGTGAACGTGATGCGGGACCACTCGGTTCCGATGAGCTTATAGTCATGATAGGAAAACCAGTCTCCTTCCGGCCAGGCGCCCTGGCCGGATGTTCCGCCCATCACCAGAAAAACTACCTGATTGGCAGCGGTTCCCTTCACGTACATGGAGAAGGTGTACTTCGTCCCAACCGGATCCGCGCTGATGTCCACCGCCCGGTACATGCTGACTGACGCTCCGGTCAGGTCGTCCACCAGTCGACCAACACCACCGCCGCCGAAGGGATTCGCGTCAGCCACGCTCTGCAGTTTGCTCACGTGAGAATTGTTGATGTACCACGCATCGTCGTACAGGGTGCTGTGGTAGTTCCAGTCCGTGGTGACCACCAGATTTCCACTGTCGACAATCAGGTTGCGGTATTCCTGCTCCGGGGATGTGCCGGAACCGATCTTCGGCAGGTAAGGAGTTGCACCGAGGCCATCCTCCACCTGGGCACCCCAGAGCTCCAGTGCCATGCTCTGCTGAGGATGGATCGAAAAAACGACGGCATCCCCGTAGTCTGGAGTTCCCATGCTGCAGGGCCGTTCCATTTCTACTGCGAAGCGGGTCCATTGGTTCGTTACCGACACACGCCGGACCTCCGTGTTGCTCATCAATCCGTCGATGGTCTGGAGCCCCAGTTCGACTTCCACGTTTGAATCTGACGGCAACTGGTTACGCAGCCAGATCGATCCGGTCACACCTCCACAGATCGAAGGCATTTCTACAAAAGCGGTCAATGCGTCTGCATCGGAGGAGAAAGTGACCGGCGTCGCAGAGGTGGACATGTCCGGTGCGACAACGACTGTCCCGCTGACCATGGTTCCGGAAGAGGCTTGCCACGATTCCGGATGATCTGCCCGGTAATTGAAATCCTCGCTGAAACCAATCAGGTTATTTGTAACGAGGTTTTCAAAGGCGACATCGATGTCCCAGGTGTTCCATCCACCGAACGTGGATTCAAGATGTGCGGCGGTATTGACAGATGCCCGGGTCCAGAACGGATGTACATGAATATTCCGCGCGGCATATACACCTCTGGTTCTGTCGAAAATGACCATCTTCATTGCCTGGCCGTCCTGGCCGATGCAGGCGCCATCGTCCTGGCACCAGTTGCACATCCGCACCAGATTGTCGTCCGTGTCTTCGCTCATTTCTGTATCTTCATCCTCCGGCGCCGCCCACGGATTCACCTCTTCGGTGCCCGCCACCATGCAGACCTGTCCTTCCTGACAGTCGCCGTCCGTCTCGCAGGGCACCCCGCAGCGACCGATGGCGGAGAAGAACACTTCATTTTCCAGACAGGTGCCGCCGTCCAGCAACTGGGGCGTGGTGCGCACCCAGGCCGAGAACGCCACGTCGTCGAATTCGCCGATCTGCGTCACCGCTTCGGATTTGCGAATCGACTGGGTCATGCTGGCAGCGGTGCCCGGCGGGGATGTCAATATGTCCGCTGTGAAGACATCGAGCTGGTCTTCAAAAGCGCCGTGTTCGTTGCTGTAATGGGCCCGCAGGACTTCCAGCGGGACACCCAGCTCCGATCGGTCCGGATCGACCGCCACACCGGTGGCGCTCCATGCGCTGACGGGCTGCGTCAGGTGGGGCAGCACCTCCTGATAGACCTCCGCGACGCCGTCCGTGTCCAGGTCCAGCTCCTCGCTGAAGAAGAGCAGGTTTTCCGTCACGCCGTTGCAGGCCATGTCACCCACGGAGAGATGGTCCCGCAGGGAGATGACGGCCATGTCGTCGTCCTCGTGGAACCACCAGTTGTCGTTGGGGTTGTTGCCGTAGGAATCCACGTAGTCGGCCAGCTTTTCCACGTATTCTTCGATGCGCTCTTCCGGCGCGAGGCAGGCGCTGATGGTTGTCCCGCCCCCTTCCGGCTGGACCTCGTCCGCCGTGTAGCCGCATTCGCTCACGTAGGTGCCGTAGATATCATCCGCCCACTGGGATGGCCGGTCGCCGTAGATGGTGGCGGTGGTTTCTTCGGACAGGTCCACGCCGAAACGGAATTCAATGGCCCGGCGGGCCACCCAGGCGGCGATGCGGGCGCGGCGGAGCTGTTTCTGGTACTGTTCGCGCTTGAAGTCGAAGCGTTCTTTCCACTCTGCCAGGTTGGAGTAGCTGGAGGCCCTGGAGATGTTGACGTTGTTGATGAAGTTGTTGAAGAGGGTCACCTGATCTTCTTCGAGCCGGGAGAGTTCGGAAATTTTGATGGCGACCGCCTTCAGTGACTGGGACATGGAGAAGCGGGTCTGCTGGAGGTTTCGATTGACCAGCACGAGCTGGTCCGTGAGATTGCCGGTCTCGGAAGCGACATTCAGGAACGCCGCATTCTTCGACATCTCGGACATCACCCCGCCCTCACTCCACGCGTCGACTACGGATTGCTGAATGGCAGTGGCGACGCCCTGGCAATTTTCCTCTGCTCCCGTTTCCTCATCGACGATACATCCTTCGCGCGCGTTTCCGCACATCGCATAATCGTACCGTTTCATTGCCGCACTGAGATCAGTGGCGATCAAAGCATAGTTATCGGTATCCTCATCACCTGGAACAATGTAGTAGGCTACCTGATTGTCTTTGCAGAACTGCTTATACTCCAATTTTCCACACCAATTTTTTGCACCACTGTCGTTGTACTTGTAATGGAACTTCCCTGACGCTTCGCAGCCTGCCGTATCATCATCACACCGAAGAATAACCTGTTTGACTCGCAATACTTTGTCATCCAACGAATCCACATCCGCAATGAAGTTATACGCACCTCGTTCACTCGACCCGTCGCTGGTCCATCTTAATTCTCCAAAATGTTCGAATGCGATATTCGCCAGCTCCTCACATATCACCGCATGCTGATTCTGAAAAACAGTCGGCGCCGCAGTTTCCCGGGCAATATCCTCGCAGACGTCGATGAAATTATCCCTGGTACTCATCTTGTCCCAACTGCTGCTCCGGTACCCCCAGAATTTTTCATTGATGTGCTGAATAATCTGAACCCATTGTGCATGAGTCTTTGTGCCACTTGAATATTCCTGATCCACGTCGCCAACACATGTGCGTGCCTGACTCTTCAGCATGGCCTCGTGGAGGAGGCTCTGCTGGGTGGCGCCCATGAGAGACGAAATGGTGCTGATCTGTGCCGTGGAAAGGCCCGCCTGAACTTTAGATTCGGTGGTGTTGATCAACGCCATCGCGTGATCCATCTCACCCGCGTAGGCGGCCGCCTGGCTTTTCAGGTTCTCAATTTCCGCGGCGATCTCCAGCAGCTTCTGGTAGTAGAGTCCACTGCCGAATTTACCCTGCAACCGTGTAGTGACATCACGTCCTGTTGAACCACTTGCCTCATTCAAGCTGGCATCCGCCAGCACCTGGGGTAGGTAGGCAAGGGGCTGTCCTTCAATCAGGCCGGACACATAGTCGCGATAAGATGAAATCCAGCATTTCAGGCGAATGAATTTTTCCTTCAGATCATCAATGCTTTCTGCCGGCTCATCTCCCCACTCCGCTTCTACAAAGCTGTTGAAGTATTGTGCGTATTCATACTGATACCGACTGCAATCAACACCGCCACTGGCCTCAGTTAATTCAAGCTGAGAATGCTTTGTAGAGTCAGAAATGGTTCCACTCATCACCAGCGCGGCATCGTCATCATTGTCTGCGAGCTCTCTTTCAAAGATGTTCCAGTTGGCAGCTGTCATCGATGTAATTTCACTGGACACCTTCGGCATTCTCAGCCCCAGATCTCGCAGCTTCGTTTTGTTGCTGCAGTCCCGCAATTCGGCGCACTGCACGGGACCTGTCTTTTCCACGTATTGATCCAAGACCGGTGCGGCGTTGAACCGGCATCCATATTCGGTTTCCAGAGAGGCACCGAGCACTTCTTCCAGAGCGTCCACGTCAGCGGAATAAAACTGCCGCGCCTGCTGCTCAAACGAGGCGTTGATGTTGTCGCCGCAGATCTCCGCCACACCCGAGAGGTAGTCGTCCAGGGCTTTGTCGAACTGGGCCGCGCTCACGTTTTCTTCGTGGGCGGTGGTGATTAGATCGTTAATCAGGTCCTCCCGCAGGTCTTCTGCCTTCTGGGCCGCGGTGGTCGCATTGGCCAGATAGTGCCGGTAGGACTCCTCGTACTGATTGCCGGAGCTGTCGAGCACCTCGTTGTCGATGGCGGGCACCCAGTAGGGATCGATGCAGGCTTCCTTCAGGCCCGCGATGGGCGCGCAGCTCGAACGGGACAGATCCCGATCATCGACGGACGCAATTTTGCGGGTCATGTCCGCCACGGGCCCTTCCAGGATGAACAGCATATCCGTTCCGCCATCGCTCCGCGGCGACGTATTGATGACGCCCACCGGCTTCCAGGATGCCTGTGTGGCCTCGTTGTCCTTGCGGCGCATGCTCAGCACCCAATCCTTGACTGGATAGCCCACCGGCACGGTGAACGTTCCTTCCGGCGGCGACGCAAAGTCATCCTCCGTCAGGAGGAGCGGCCAGACGGCGTTGAACTCCGCGCAGGCCGCCTCATCCTTCAATTTGTGGAAGCACAGGGTGTTGTGGGCAATGTTCGCATCCTTCTGCACCTGGTCGGCCAGATCCACCCCGTCGTACTGGTACCAGTCCTGCTCCGGATACAGGGCAAACTCCACAATGCCGCCCGGATGGGCTGTGTAATACGTGTACTCGATGGTGCCGTCGCCAACGACCACTTTCACCCGCTCAGTGGAAAGCACCTGCTCGGTGACGGAAATGGCGGATGTCAGGGCTTCGGCCATGGTAGCTTCCGCATCCGCGTATTCGGGGTCGCTGATCAACGTTGGATTCGTCGGGATCATTTCCCGGACGGCCATCATCCCGGGCACCAGGCCGATGGACGTCACGTAGTCGGACACGATGTCCGAGAAAGAGGTCACCGGCGTGAACCGCCAGTCCTTCAACAGCCAGCCCGTGCCCCGGGACAGGAACTCGTTGCCCCATCCCCGCAGGGCGGCTTCGTCGTAATCGGTGCCGACCACATCCGCGTCGAGACGACGGGGGAAGAGCTTGGAGTGGACGTACATGTACTGCAGGGCGGCGATGAGCTGTTCTTCGGTGGTGCCGTTGCTGCGGGCCAGCTCGTCAAGGGAGTTGAAGGTGGACAGGTCCGTGGCCTCGCGCAAATCGTTTTCCCTGACAAGCAGGGTGTCCTTCACGGTGTCGAGAATGCTCTGATGGTCGGTAGTGCTGGAGTTCACCAGTGCACCAGCAAGGGTGTAGTCAATGTGGTTGCGGGTCAGAATGCCGATGGCGCGACGGAGTTCGGTGGTCATGGGAACCGGATGCGCTTCGGTGATGGCGTCTCCCTGCATCACATCGGGGAAGAAATCGGGGATGTTGCTGCCTGCAGAGGCAATGCATAGGGTCCGCGTCGTATAAAGAGAACCGAAATGACCCGGCACCAGTACACCCTTCAACTGCTGCTCTCCATCTATCATAACGGAGGTCACCGGCCAGAACTTCCCACCGGAGTATTCAGAATAGACAGTCCCAGCTGGATCTATCATATATAGCAGCGAAATATAGGGAGGGAGGTCACCGAAAACTGTCTGACAGTCAGCACTGGTACAGGGATCACATGCCAAGAAGAATCCGGCTGGATACGTGTCACTCTGCGTCACTTCTACTTCGCGGCAGTTTCCGAGGATTCTCATCACCATCTCCTTCGAAGGGATAGAGACCTGGATATCCGGGAAGGTGTCACTGCAGAAATTTTTTGCACTCTCCAGGTCTGTTGGTTCGTTGTTTTGGGGGGTAAACAGGTAATATCCCCGGGACCAACACAGTCCGTCCCCGCCGGAGATGAAATCGTCATTGTCACAGGAATAGGCTTCCCAGAGATCCTGATATGCCCGTTTGCGGCCGAATTCCGTGGAGTCCCACTCGTTGTTTCTGGCAGCACCTTCCAGCAGGCTGTCTTCGGCGTCGGTGATTTTCAGGTCCTGCATCTTCTGCACAATGGACGGCAGGGATGCGAACATCTGTGAAACCAACTCCGGACCGGTAATGGACGGAGAGAAAGAGTCGTGTATTTCTTCATATAATAAAATTCGTTGATTCAGAAGGTCTTCGCTGGCGGTGTCGCCGATTGAAGAAACCGCATTGAAGTAGCTGCGGAACGCCAAGGCCTTGATTTCCCGGCGCTGTTCATAACCGGTCAAAGGGCTGTAGGTGACCGACATACTCGTTCCGGGGAAACACTGAAAACTCCAGGTGAACTCGAATGAATCCCGCTTTTCTTCCGGAATCAGCGGCGCACCGTTTTCGGCGATCGTCAGGTGATCCAGAGAATTGGCGATCTGCGAATAGAGATCGCCCTCACATGCTGATCGGCGAAAATCAACGTAGCCAGAATCCAGAGTCTCGCCATATCTTGCAACGGAATGGACAGCTCCGCAGTAGGCCACGATGCAGTCCCGCAAATCCTCAACGGTCACTCGCTCTTCGGACAGTTCTCCCGCAGTGCTGGTCAGTACCGTGTGATACAGGGCTTCCACAGGCGGAGTGCTGTTTTCATCCCACTGTGCCACCCGGGTTTCCGGCTGACAGCCGGAGAAGAAAACGTATACAGAAAACATCGCCCAGAACAGAAACTTACCAACGTTGTTTCCAAGACGCTTTGAATTTATATCACGCATCATATACCTCCAGTTAGCGAATACAAATGAGCCAACGGTCGTACCCAGTAGAATTCAGACAGTGCTCATCCCAATTGAAAATCATTGAGTCCTCACTGCCACTAGAACCATTCAATTCAATAGCCTGTTTAGTGTCACCTTCACCGTCACATTCATCATTGACCCACAAGATCCAGCCAACACTGAACTGAAACATCTGATTGCAGGGATCGCTAATCTCGCAGCGATCGCATTCAATTCCTCCCGCTGTGTTGGAGCAGTTTTCCAGAAGGGAGGCAAAGTGACTGACCGATGGGATGGAAAACCCCGCCGGACACATAGTTGAGGCTTCAATATAACTATACCTGTCATAGGTATCCTCCGTGCACACACCTCCCACCGGGGAGGTTCCGATCGGACAGGTCCAGCATTTCAAGGTTCCCGGTTGCGGGAGATATTGATCTGACGGGCACTGGCAGCGATCGCCGACTCCGCCATCACACGTCTCGCAGTCCGCACCCGTCCATTCCCCTCCGCAGGCCGCACAATCCTGGTCCGGATCCCAGTTGCCCGGACACACATCGCAGTTCGTCCCCTCCCAGTGATTGCGGCACGAACACTCC
>JAKQNG010000055.1 GCA_029565915.1 Deltaproteobacteria bacterium | reverse complement strand
CCATCACGGGTTTTTTCGCCGTCAATCTCATCCCCTCCGGCACCGCCGATCCCTATGCCCTACGGCGGCAGGCGTTGGGTATCATCAACGTCATCCTGGCCCGGGCATATCCCCTGGATCCTGAATCAGCGACATCGAGAGAAGCGCCATGATTGGAGCGGCCAGAACAAGGATGAAGCCCGTCAGCGCATAGACGCTTGAAAGCACGGGCAATCTGGAGCCGGTCGATGTAACGGCGGCCAGCACGCCATCCACGAGCCCGGCCGCCGCCGCGCCCGTCAGCCATTGGAAAAGATAGGCCCTGTATCTGTTGGGGAATCCGTTCATCGCTCGCGATTATAGGCGTTAACCCGTGGATTTGCATCCGTCAAGCTGTCCGCAGGCCGCCCCGATGTCCTGTCCGCGACTGATCCTGACCGTAACGGTGTGATGCTTCCTTTCCAGGATTTCCCTGAAGGCCTCGATCGTTGCGTCATCCGGGCGCTCGAAGTGGCAGCCGGGCCAGGGATTGAACGGGATCAAGTTGATTTTGCTCGGGAATCTGGCGGCCATCGCCGACAGCCTTCTGGCGTCCGCCGGGCTGTCCCCCACACCCTTTATCAACGAGTATTCGATTGTGAAAACATGGCCATGCGCCAGGCGGATACCTGCCAGTCCGGATACGATGTCATCGATGCCGAATCGTCTTCCCTGTGGCACGACCCGGTTCCGGGCCTCGTCCGTTGTCGCGCAAAGCGAAATGGCGATGCTGGCGCCCGTGTTTTCGTTCACGAACGCGGCAACCCGGTCGATCAGCCCGACGGTCGAAATGGTCGTTCGCCTGGGGGCGACCTTCAGTCCTTCCCGGTGCGTGGCCAGCCTGACCGCGCGCAGAACGTTGTCATAGTTGTCCAGTGGCTCGCCCATTCCCATGAAGACGACGTTTGAAACCCGTGAAGGAGGCACAAGCAGTGTCGCCGCGGCATGAATCTGTCCCACGATTTCCGCCGCGGACAGGTTGCGCTTGAATCCGAGCGTGGCCGTCATGCAGAAGGCGCAGTTCATCCGGCATCCCACCTGGCTGGAAATGCACAGGGTGTTCCGCTCCAGGCCGGGCATCAGCACCGCCGAATAGCTGAAGCCCTCATCCGTCAGGAATATCAGCTTCTTCGATCCGTCAACAGATTCCTGTATCTGGACCGGATCGCGCCGGAAGACGGAACACGTTTCCTTCAGTCTCGTTCGCATGGCCAGCGAAAGGTTGGTCATGCCATCGAAATCCCTGACCTTTGCGTCGTGTATCCACGAAAAAACCTGCCGGGCGCGATAGGGCTGTTCGTCCACGAAAGCAGGCAACCCGCCGATCTCTTCCGGAAGAAGGTCAATAAGTTCGATCCTGGGCGACTCGTTCGAATTCACGGTCAACCTCCCGATCAGGTCGTCGTCTCAGATCCCTGGAACGTGGACCGTGACCCTTGCGCGGCAGTCGCGTCCCTCGAGGACATCGACTTCCACCGCGGTGAATCCGGCCGCGCGCGCGCGCATCGACTCCGCCATCTTGCGGGCAATGTGGGCGGCAATCAGTTCGGTGGTTGAATTTGCCGTGTCGTCAAGCGTGAAACAGTCTTCCTGCGGAAGGACGATTAATCTGCCGTCCCCCTCGATTCTCACGGAGCCTTCCGCCACGGTCACGCACCCGGTTGCAGGCCTCGAGGCCAGCAGGACTCTGTGTTCCATGGGCGCGATTGCCTCGCGGGCCAGCAGGTGCAGCGTTTCCCGGGCGCCGGGCGCTGGGGATGAGGAAATGCCCGTGACGGTGACCAGATAGTCGTGTCCGTGGATCGGCTCCCTCCCGGAGGGCGGAAAGAAAAGCAGGTGCGCGGCGGAAAAAACGATCTCGGTTGCCGTGATCCTGAAGTCGCCGGAATGCTCGGCGGCCTTCCGGCCGGTCGGGCGGTAGGTGCATCTTGAGTAAGGGCTTTCATGAACCGTGATTGCCGACACACCTGGAATGCTGCGGCTGATCAGGTCGTAAAGGTACCTGGAAATGTTTTCGGAAGT
>JAKQNG010000054.1 GCA_029565915.1 Deltaproteobacteria bacterium | reverse complement strand
GGTCGTCCCTGGTAACGGAGGTGACCACCACGTAGGACAGGGCCATGGCGTGGGCCGCGCAGACGACGCGGGCGGGTTCGTCCGGCGGTGGCGGCGACGGTAAAGGAGAAGTGTGAACGGCGCAGAACCGGCAACCCCGGGTACAGGAGTTTCCCAGAATGAGAAACGTGGCTGTGCCGCTGTTCCAGCATTCACCGCGATTGGGGCAGCGGGCTTCCTCGCAGACGGTGGAGAGGTGCAGGCCGTGCACGGCGCGGTGGACACGACCGTAGGTTTCACCGGATGGCAGTGGCGCCCGGAGCCAGTCGGGGCGCGGGATGGCAGAAGACTTCATGGGCGCAAACGTAGGCACACCGGCGGTTTTGTCAATTTGGAACACTGCTCAGAATTTTTTGTCATACCGGTTGCGTTCGCCACGTGGCCATGGTAAGAAGCCAGCGAAATTGGGTTTGATCACGAAGGTGGATCCCGGCGAGCGGACCCGCCTTTTTTGTTGCCCGGAGAAAAAATTGGACCACACGGAACTCGTTGCACTGGCAGAACCGATCGTTCGCAGCTTTGGTTGCGATATCGTCCTGCTCACCTTTCAACGAGGAAAGGACGGTCACTTGCTGCGGCTGTTTGTAGAAAAGGAAGGCAGCGATCCGTTCGTCGGGTCCGGTGTGGATCACGCCGTCTGCGCGGGGATCAGCCACCGGCTGGGTGACCTGCTCGAAACGAATGAAGATGTGCCGCCATTCCTGCTGGAAGTGTCGTCGCCGGGTATTGAGCGGCCACTGGTCAAGCCGGCGGATTACGTTCGGTTTGCCGGACGGCGGGTGCGGATTCGCACAAAGGAAGCGGTGGCGGGACAGAAAAATCATCAGGGTGTTCTGCTCGGTGTGCAGGACGAACTGGTGCGCGTGGAACTGGAAACAGGTGGCATAACGGTGGACATCCCCATGGCGTCCATCGGGAAGGCCAATTTGATTTTCGACATGAACGTGCCGAAAAGGAAGTCAGGAGAGAAGTGATGCAGGAAGGATCACTGCCCTTGAACATGATCCTGGACCAGGTGGGTCGGGATAAGGGAATTGACAAGAAAGTACTGGTGGAGGCCATGGAGGCGGCCATTCTGACCGCAGCCAAGAGGACTTTCGGTTCGAACCGGGATCTGGAAACCCGCTTCAACGAGGAAACCGGCGCCGTGGACCTGTATCAGTACATGACCGTTGTCGAAACGGTGGAGAATCCCGAGCGGGAAGTGAGCAAGGAAGCCGCTGCCGCCGCGGGCCTGTCGTCGGAAATTGGCGAAGAACTGGGCTTTCAGGTGTTCTATCGCGACGAAGATGCGAAGAAGGCGAAGGAACAGGATCGGGAGTTCGGAAACCTGCTGGATCTGAAAACCTCCGGCAAGGGATTCGGACGCATCGCCGCCCAGACCGCCAAACAGGTGATCATTCAGCGGGTCAGGGATGCGGAGCGGGAGAATATCTATAACGAGTATAAGGATCGCAAAGGCGAAGTCATTGCGGGCATCGTTCGTCGGTTCGAGCGCAATAACGCCATCATTGTCGACCTTGGCCGAACGGAGGCGATCATTCCACCCCGCGAGCAGACGCCCCGGGAGTCCTATCGTCCCGGGGACCGGGTACTGGCCTATGTGACGAACATCGACAAAGAGGCGAAAGGGCCCCAGATTCAGCTGTCGAGGACGGACGTGGGACTTCTGAAAAAGCTGTTTGAGATGGAAGTCCCCGAGATTTACGAAGGCATTGTCAAGATCATTGCAGCGGCGCGGGAACCCGGTTCGCGTTCGAAAATTGCGGTGAGTTCAAGGGATTCGGACGTGGATCCCGTGGGTGCCTGCGTCGGTATGCGGGGCGCCCGGGTTCAGGCGGTGGTGCAGGAACTCCGCGGCGAAAAGATCGATATTGTGCCCTGGGATTCGGACCCGGCGCGATTTGTGTGCAACGCGATTCAGCCAGCCGAAGTGTCCCGCGTGATTATCGATGAAGCGAACGGCTCCATGGAACTGGTGGTGCCGGACGACAAATTGTCGCTGGCCATCGGCCGTCGCGGGCAGAACGTGCGCCTTGCCTCCCAGGTAACCAACTGGCGTCTCGATGTCATCAGTGAAACCGATTTTGAGAAGCGCGAACAGGAAGCGATTGCCAGCATCGCACTGGTGGACGGTATTTCTGAGGAAGCGGCCCGGACGATGTACAAGCTGGGATTCCGCACGGTGGAAGAAATTGCCGAGGCGGATGGCGCCGAACTTCAGGCGATTCCCGGAATGGGCAACGAGGCGCAGATTGCCGCATTACAGGATTCGGCGCGGCTCACCATGGAAAAGCAGCGCCAGCTCCACATCCGGCAGATCGCCGCGAAGGGAACCCGGATTTCCGAACGGGATCGCATGTTCTTCATCAGCGGCATCGGGGATCGGACAATTGAATTGTTGCTGGAAGCCGGTTATCGGCGTGTGGAAGATCTCGCCCATGAGGCAGACATGGATCGCCTTGCGCTGAGCACGGGACTCGGATTGCAGAAAGCGCAGAGTATTGCCGAACGGGCGCAGGAGTTTCTGAAGAGCGAGAAGGAAATTCTCGAAGCCCTGCGATCCGAAGAGAACAATGCAGAATCGACCGAGCGCAGTGAGAACGACGCTGACGCGGAAGACATGGAAGGCAACAAGTAATGGCGAAAGTTCGCGTTTTTCAGCTGGCGTCTGAATTCGGCTTCCAGAACGAAGAGATGGTCGCCAAGATTCAGCAGTTCGGATTTCTCGTCCGCAATTACATGAGCGGTATCGAAGCGGAGGAGGCCAATCAGGTCCGCCTTCTGTTGAAGAAGGAACGCGAGGCCCACACGGTGGAAGAACAGATCCGGCCAACCGTGGTCAAGCGCCGAACGACGAAGGTCGTCCCGCCGGTTTCTCGACGCGTGGAGGAAGACCTTCATCCGGCAGCAGGCGGGACCGCGTCCGCCGGTGCCTCCGGCGTCACCACCGACATCGTTCATGGCGAAGGGGCGCCGGCCGGGTCCGATGCGGTATCCCCCC
Organism: Deltaproteobacteria bacterium; assembly: GCA_029565915.1. Lineage (GTDB taxonomy): Bacteria > Myxococcota_A > Polyangia > JAAYKL01 > JAAYKL01 > JAKQNG01. The sequence goes on along the minus strand of JAKQNG010000054.1, from coordinate 11,729 downwards.
GGCGATACGAGGTTATCGGCCCTCCGGAGGAAGTTCCCCTGGACGAAGCCGAGGAACAGTTTGCGGAAGCGTTTGCGCAAGACGAGGAATACGAAGAGGAGGATGGCAGCGCTGTCGACGCACCGGAAGTTGCTGCAGAAGGCACACCGGGACCCTCGTTGCGACCTGCTTCGGAAGCACCCCTGGTCCGGCGTCGGATTGCGGTCCCGGAGGCAGACGACACCGCAAAAGGCGCCGCCCGTCGACGAAAGGTGGAAAGCCGGGAGATGGTGCCGAATCTCCGATCTCAGGTGCCCGTGTCCCGTCTGCGTGCCGCAACCGTGTCGGTTCCTCCTGGCCGTAAGCGGCGGATGATGCCCGGCAAGAAGGGCAAGAAGACGGAAATTACGACACCCAAGGCCATCAAGCGCGTGATCAAGGTGGAAGGGCAAATCACCCTTCAGGAACTGGCCAAGCGGATGAGTGTGAAATCCACCGAGCTGCTCATGAAACTGATGAGCATGGGAATGGCGGGAATCAACATTAACTCGACGCTGGATATCGAGACATCAAAAATCATTGCAGAGGAATTTGGCTATGAGGTGTCGGACGTGGCTGTGGTCGAAGATGACCTGCTGGCCCAGACCCGCTCGGAAGAGTCGGAAGAAGAAAAAATCCACCGGGAAAATCGGGCGCCCATTGTGACGATCATGGGACACGTGGACCATGGCAAAACGTCTTTGCTCGACCATATCCGCAAGTCAAATGTTGCAGCGGGAGAGGCCGGCGGCATCACCCAGCACATCGGTGCCTATCGGGTCAAAACGGAGATCGGTGAAATTGCCTTTATCGATACACCCGGGCACGCGGCGTTTACTGCCATGCGGGCGAGGGGCGCGGATGTCACCGATATCGCTATTGTCGTATGCGCCGCCGATGACGGGGTCATGCCCCAGACCGTGGAGGCCATCAATCACGCCAAGGCAGCGGGCTGCCCGATTATCGTTGCCATCAACAAGTGTGACCTTCCCTCCGCAAATGTGGAAAAAGCCAAGCGTGGCCTGATGGAGCACGGACTGGTTTCGGAAGAGCTGGGCGGCGACACGATTATCTGTGAGGTGTCTGCAAAGACAGGAAAAGGCATCAGTCATCTTCTGGAGATGATTTCCCTGCAGGCCGAGATGATGGAACTCAGTGCCAACCCGCAAAGGGCAGCGGCCGGTGTGGTTCTGGAAGCATATCTGGACAAAGGTCGCGGGCCGGTGGCTCACGTGCTGGTGCAGGATGGCACGTTGGACTGCAACGACATCATCGTTGCCGGTCAGACCTACGGCAAGATTCGCGCCATGACCAACGAGCGGGGACAGAAAGTGAGCACTGCGGGACCATCCACGCCGGTGGAAATTCTGGGATTGTCGGCTGTGCCCAGCGCTGGAGATACCTTTGACGTGGTGGCGGACATGCGGACCGCGGAGCGGGTTGGCTCCTCCCGTGAGGAAAAGGAACGGGCGGCTGCGGCTGCGGCGTCGAGGCCCTCGCTTGATGCCCTGTATCTGAAGATGCAGGAAGGCGAGCAGGCGGAATTGAAAGTGGTTGTCAAAACCGACGTCAAGGGAACCATGGAAGCCATTCGCGATGCGCTGACAAAGATGAGCAACGACAAGGTGCGGGTGACTGTGGTGGCGGCTTCTGTCGGCGGCATTACCGAGTCGGACGTACTGCTGGCATCCACGGCAAACGCCATCGTTGTCGGATTCAACGTGCGACCGGCAGGCAAGGCAAGGAAGCTCGCAGAGGAGCAGGGCGTAGAAATCAAGCTCTACTCAGTGATTTACGATATCCTCGATTCCATTGAAGCGGCCATGAAGGGTCTTCTTTCGCCGACCATTGAACAGAAGGTCATCGGCATGGCGGAAGTCCGCAACGTGTTCCGCATTCCGAAGATCGGCACCATTGCCGGTTGTTATGTGACCGAAGGCAGAGTGGCCCGCAGCGGATTCGCCCGCCTGATTCGAGATTCCGTTCAGATATGGCAGGGGTCGGTCGATTCACTTCGTCGCTTCAAGGACGATGTGAAGGAAGTGGCAGCAGGGTATGAGTGTGGTATCGGCCTGCGCGGGTTCAACGACATCAAGGAACAGGATGTGATCGAGTTCTACCTGGAAGAAAAGGTGGAAGCCACAATGGATTGATCTGCTGATCAATCCATCAGACCGGTGCGTCGATGTTTGTTGGAGTCTGTCGACTGTCATTTCATCTGCCGGGAAATCATTCTCTCAAGGGAAAGAGGTCCATTGTCCGTCGGTTGATTGATCGCACCCGCATCCGTTTTAACGCGGCGGTGGCAGAGGTCGCTGACAATGATCGCCACGAAGTGGCCCGCATCGGCGTGTGTGTGGTCGGCAACAGTGCGTCCCATGTGGACTCCATGCTCAACCACATTGCCGTGTTCATGGAGCAGCTGGGCGTGGCGGTTCCCGCCGGTCGGCAGACGGAGGTCATCGCGATGGGAGACGAATTCGGTGAACAAAGCCCGTTCCCCGTGCCCGAAGAGGTGGACGCAGTGGGCGCATTTGAACCAATGGACGATGAAGAGGAGCTGGATCGATGAATCACGATCGAGATCGGCGGCCGCGGAGGGTGGCACAACTGGTGCAGGAAGAGTTGTCCCGGTTGCTTGTCCGGGACATGTCTGATCCGAACCTTGCGCTTGTCAACGTGACCGATGTGACGGTGACGCCGGACCTGCGGAGCGCCCGCGTTTACTATTCCACCCTGGAGGAGCGCGATCTCCGTTCTATCCAGCGTTCGTTGGAACACGCGACGTCATTGTTTCAGCGCCGTATCGCAGAAGCCATCCGATTGCGCCACACGCCGGTTCTGTCATTCCATTTTGACCCCAGCTCGAAGGAAGCATCCCTTATCAACGGGCTGGTTGATGAGTTGAAGAGGGAACGGGAAAGTCGACAGCAGGAAGAAACTGCCGAAGAGGCACTCGGTCGCGCCGTGGCAGAGGCGAAGAGCGTTCTGCTCTGCACCCACGTGCGGCCGGATGGCGACGCCGTCGGGTCGCTGCTGGCCGTGCGCAAGGCCATTGCATCGACGGGAAGTACTGTCATTGCCTGCTGTCCGGACGGAATTCCCGGTTATCTCCGCTTCCTTCCCGGGGCCGATCTGGTGGTCCAGGAGTTCCCGGAGAACTTTGCACCGGAACTGACCATTGTTCTGGATACAGCGTCCACCGTGCAGTTACCCACCGGATTTGACAGGATGTCTGCCGGCAGCAGGGTTGTGGTCATCGACCACCATATGAACTTTGAGCAATTCGGTGACCTGGTTATCAGGGAGGATGTCAGCGCCACGGGCGAGTTGCTGTGGCGTCTGTTCCGCACACTGCTGTGGCCCATTGACACGGAGATTGCCACTTGTTTGTACACGGCGGTCGCTGCCGATACGGGGGCATTCCGCCAACCCAATACACGGCCGTCTACCCTGCGGGTGGCCGCAGAGATGCAGGAAGAAGGAGCCGATGTGGCAGTTGCCATCGATCACCTGTTCGGATTGTTTCCCGCGGTCCGTCAGATTCTGCTCGGGAAAGTGCTGTCCACTCTTGTAATGCATGACAACAACCGCATCGCCGTTCTCTCCTGCACGGACGACATGATGGCGTCGTGCGGTGCGCAGCCTTCCCATCTGGAGGGGTTCATTAATTTTGCGCGGGACATCGAAGGGGTAGAGGTGGCCATTCTGGCCGTGGCGCACAAGGACAGCGTGAAACTCGGGCTGCGTTCCGGCGGACGGGTGGATGTGGCTGCGATTGCTGCACGGTTCGGCGGCGGAGGGCACGTAGGCGCGGCCGGTGCGACGGTGCAGGATTCACTGGAGTCGGTGATTCGAAATGCGATCGGCGAAACGCGTCGCGTTCTTTCTTCACTTTCCTGACAGGGAATTCAGCGCGCGTTCGACGGAATGACACCGAGTGGTTCCGGCGTTCCCTTGATGTCCCTGGCGCTGATGAAGGGCATGTTTCCTTTGCCATCCCGGCGAACGACCAGGGTGGTCCGGGTCTGGAGTTCCTCAGTTTCCTCCGCTACCACCGTAACAAAATTGATTCCCGGCTCCAGATCGAGATCCATGGCGAACCGGGCGCTGTTGCCGCTGTTGGCCTGGAAGAACACTTTCTGGTTGTTGTTGAAGATGTAAATGCTCTGGACCCGCTGATCGTCCCGGGCGGTGCCGGACAGCTCGATGCGGGGACGATCGGTTACGTCGGGAAGTGATTTCAGACGGATCGACGGAGGGGTGTTCAGGGTGGGTTCAATCTGCACGGCAGTTGCGGTTGCTCCGGCGGGCGCTGTTTCCGTATCTGTCTGCCGCACCCAGCCGGATTCTTCTGCGGATGCGTCCACCCGCAGGAACCCGTTGCACTGGAATGCGGAGGTGACCAGCGCATCCTGCCCCACGCGGCCGACGACGGGGCTCTCAGCGGCCGGGATGGCCCGCAGGAGGGTTCCCTGGCGAAGGGTTACGGAGGTAGCTCGGGCGCTCACCTGCAGAGGGGTGGAAATGGGGAAGGACAGGGCCTCGCCGCTGTAGACCTGCGTTTTCGAGTCCATGACCGAGAGTTTGAATTGCACCGCGTTGCCGGTGAACCCTTTTTTGATTTCAAACTCGAAGATCGCCTTGCGGGTGTCACCGGATTTCATTTCACCCAACTCCGCGCGTCCGATGCGCAAAAAAACATCGTTACCGGACTCGTTGCGCACGTTGGCGAGGACCGCGCGGGCATCGCCGGTGCCCGTGTTGCGGATGGTGGCCACCAGTCGGATGGTTTCGCCCACCTGGGCCTGTCCGTCGCCGTTTCCACCGGCCACATCCAGCAGATGCGCTTCGGACGAAAAAACCGGTAGTTCGATGCCCTTGATGGAAAAGCGGGTGGCTACCTCCGGCAGTTTGTTCGCTTTCAGGTCCTCAAAAGAAATTTTCACATCGTCGGTTCGCGTGCCCGCATTGAGCGGAACCTTGAAGGACAGGGTGCGCACCGCGGACTCACCGGGGCGTACCGCACCGAAGGCGAGTTCCCGCTGATCGAGAGGGCCGAAATCCGATCGGGTGGTGGCCAGCAGTTGATAGATCGGCACGGTGCCCGCGTTGTGCACCGAGACCTCCAGTGTTCCTTCTGTGCCCGCGTCGATCCGCGCCGTGTCGCCGACCAGACGGACTACCGGCGTCAATTGCACCGGCCCTGTTTCCGGTCCGGCGGTCCAGTCCACCCCCATGCGGCGGAATGCGTCCGACAGGCGGGCGGTTTCCTTCTGCTGCATCCGTGCCACCAGCGGGGTAAAACTGTTTTTTTCAAATGAGCGGATTCTGCGGCGTTTCATTTCGAGAATCAGCTCCCGGGCCAGACGGATTTCAAAATCGGGATTGAACTGAAAATTATATATTGTGTCGTCCGACGGCTCTTCTTCTTCTGTCTCATCGCCGGCCGCGCGGTCACTGTGGTCGGGGGCATACAGGTAGCGCAGATGGATGTCCGTTTCATCCTCGTCCTGCCGGCGGGATATCCGTTCGAAATGGTCGGTCAGATCGCCCTCCCGATATCGGACGGGCTTTTTCAAATCAATCATGTCCGCATCCGCCCTGATTTTCTGGGTTTCCACGTGGGGAGCGATGCCCACGGATTGAATGGAGATGTCGCCCGGGGTCAGGTACTGGGCGGTGGTCATCTTGAGGGCGGATTGATCGTCAAATTCATGAAGAACCTGAACGGAGCCTTTTCCGAAGGTGCGTTCGCCGACCAGTACGGCGCGGTTGTGGCGCTTCAGGGCACCGGCGACGATTTCCGACGCGGATGCGCTGCCGGAGTCCACCAGAACGACGATGGGATAGTCGGGTTCCCGACCGGATGCACTGGCCTTCTCCACCTTGCGATCGGCCAGCTTCTGCCCGGCAGTCGTGACAATGACGCCGCTTTCGAGAAAGACGTCCGCCACGTCGATGGCGGCAGTCAGCAGGCCACCGGGATTGGAGCGGAGATCGAGGATGAGCCCTTCAGCCTTCCGGGCAGCGGAGAGCTTCTGCAGGTGTTCCTCGAGGTCCTGTGCCGTGTTCGCCTGAAAATCGTGAATGATGATGTACCCCACGTTGCCGGGCATGAGGGCGGAGTCCATGCTGCGCACCTTGATTTCCGCGCGGACCAGCCGGATCCGACGCTCTTCGGGCCAGACGGCGCGTTTGACCTGCAGGGTGACGGATGTGCCCGGCTCGCCACGCATCAGGTCGACTGCGTCATTGATGGGCATGTTCACGGTGGAGGCCTCATCGATTTTGGTCACGATATCGCCGGAGATGAGTCCCGCGCGGTCCGCCGGTGTACCGGAAATGGGAGAAACGATGGTCAGTTCGCCGTCCCGGATGGAGATGACAATGCCGAGCCCGCCGAAATTGCCGTGGGTCCGATCCTTCATGCTGCGGTAGTAGTCCGGTGTCAGCAGCACCGTATGGGGATCGAGCACCCGCAGCATGCCGTTGATGGCCGTATATTGCAGTTCCTTCAAGTCGATCCGTTTGGAATCCACATGCGCTTCAATAAAGGAAAAGATCTCACCCATCCGTTGCAGCAGTGTCCGGGGTGATTTCAGATCGGCGAGGGGAAACAGGCGGCGGTGGCTGCCCACATGAACCTCCAGCTGGTTCTGACGGGGAGTTGCCAGCAGGGCGGGGAGATCCAGCTCCAGTTCATCCATGGCCGACAGCAGCATCTTTTCGGGTTGGATGCGGCCGGCATCGAGGTAGTTGTTCTGCAGCAGAGCGATGGTGCGGTACATCGTCTGGAGGGACGCGGGAATTTCGGCTTGTGCCATGTCGCCTTCGGGAGAGGGCGCCCGTTGTCGATCGGGCTTTCGATCCAGCCCCGTATCGGTGCCGCGCAGCAGCATGACCACAGCCGCAATGGCCACGGCGACAGCGATGAGGATGACGCCCCGGGACGGAAAATTACTTCGGTTCATCCGATGGCTCCGGAGCGCCTTCGGGAGCCGAGAGTTCCGCGGCGGTGAGTGGACGGCGATCGAGCCGGCGGGATTGGAGAGTCCGGCGTTCCGGGCGATGGTAGCGGAACCGGGTGACTTCGAAGGTCAGCAGTTCCTCCGCCCGTTTCACGGTGATGGTCACAGAACCACCGACAGGGCCTGTGAGGGCTTCGGTCACGGCTTCCGGCGGCAGGCCGGTCATGGATAACCCGTCGACCTCCACAACGGCATCGCCGGGCAGCGGTGATGCATCCGCAGGTCCTGTCCGGGGTGTGATGGCTTTAATGATGACCGCGTCTTCCCCCTGGGCCAGGGTCAGGCCTGTGGTGCCTCTCGTCCAGCTGTTCTGTGGATTGAGGCAACCGCACAGCAGGGCGGCGACAAGGGGGAGTGCGCAGGCGATACAGGTGAAACGGGAGTTGCCGGACATGGGGGAATTGGTACCTTCCGGCCTGTTGAAATACAATAACTAATTGTTGTTTCTACGCGCTGCGCAAGGCCCTCCGCAGGCCTCGCGGATTGACAGCGCCGCGTCGGGAAGTGTATGAATATTGAATTGATGCGCTCAACCTGAAACGAGAGCTGCCGTATGTACAAAATCGTCATCTGCGACGACGAAGGCAAGACCACCCTGATTCCGTTTTCCAGGACCGAGTTCACCATCGGTCGGGAAGAGGGCAATACCATCCGGTTGACGGATCGCAATGTCTCCAGGCGCCATGCGCGCCTGTTCCGCAAAGGGGACAGCTTTTTTCTGGAGGATCTCCAGAGCCGCAACGCCAGTCGCGTGGACGGAACAGCGGTGTCCGGGGAAGTCCGTGAAATCCGCCTTGAGGACCGCATCGGCATCGGCGACTACCGCATTTCGATCAGCCGTCGGAAATACAAGGGCATCCCGCTGGGCAGACAGGTGGATCCGGCCAGGGATCGGAACGTGGGAAAGGTGACCGGGCACGGCCGGATCGTTATGATTGAAGGTCCAACGCCGGGCATGGAAGTGAATCTGACGGATCAGCTGTACATCATCGGGCGTTCTGATCGGGCAAACGTGAACATTGAGGACGCTTCCATTTCCCGGGCCCATGCGCGGCTGGAGGCCGTGGAAGAATCGTGGATTATTTCGGATCTGGACAGCATCAACGGCATTCATGTGAACGGTGAGAAGCGGGACGATTACACGCTGAAGGCCGGCGACGTAATTGATTTCGGGAAAATCCGGTTCCGGTTTGTGGCGGCCGGTGAGCCCTACGACTACGAGAGTTCCCACAAGCGGGATCAGTCCGGCGATGGTGACGAGAAAGACTTGCGCTTTCTGGTGCTGAAGGTGGCGGTGGTGGTGGTGCTGGCGGGCATGCTGGTCACCTGGCTGGCGATGCGCACGGACGAGACAGACGGGGCAGCACCGCAGAAGACCGCGCGGCGGTTTGAGTCGTTTGAGCAGCTGATTCGGCAGGGAAAGACCGAAATGCAGGCAAAACGGTGGGAGGAAGCGGCCCGGTTGTTTGCGCAGGCACAGAAGATCCGGGACGACAGTCCGGAGGTGAAGAAGCTGAAGAAGGTTGCCATCATGGAGGTGGATGCGAAGGCGGCCGTGGAAGCCGCACTGCAGGCCCGGGAAGAGGAGAAGTGGCAGGCAGCGCTGAACGAATTGTCGCGCATTCCGCTGGACAGCTACTACTACAATCTGTCGTTTCTGCGCGAAATGGGCGACAAGCTCTGCGACGACCTGGTGTACAAAGCGGATTTCATGATCACCAGCGGTGACCCGGCGGCCGGTGAACTGGTGGACGCCATATCCAAGATTCCCGAGGTCTCGGCCGAGTGTCTGGCCCGGCAGGACCACCTCCGGATGCGCCTCGAAACGAGGCCCTGATCACTTCAGTGGAAAGCGGACGGAGAAGCAGGTTTCGACCCCCGGTGTGCTGGTCACGGTGACGCCACCGCCATGGGCCCTGGCGATGTGCTTGACGAGGCTGAGTCCGATGCCGGAACCACGCTGGCGGCTTGCGTCCTCTCCCGGTCCACGATATCGGTAAAACCGCTCGAAGATGCGTTTCAGGTGGGGTGCGGGAATGCCCTGTCCCCGGTCGTACACGTCGAGAAAGAGTTGGCGGTTGCGCGTGTACAGTTCCACACCGATGACATCGGTGCCGATCGCATATTTGATGGCATTGTCCACCAGATTGAGCAGCACCAGCGTGAACGCGTCCCTGTCCGCCACGATGTCGGGCAGATTGTCCTCGATTTTCAGCGTGAGGGTAGCCCCCATGGCTTCCACCCGGTGTCGGTAGATGTCGAATGCGCCGGCAACCACGTCGGCCGGTTGGAACGATTCAAAATGGTAGACATCTCCGCCGCGTTCGATTTTGGCGAAGTCGAGCACGTTGTCGATAAGGGCCGTCAGTCGTTCGGTTTCCTTGAGAATAATATCGTGGTATCTGGCAACTTTTTCCGGGTCCTTCACCTGTTTCATGGCCAGCAGTTCTGAGAACATCCGGATGAGGGCCAGCGGTGTCTTCAGCTCGTGGGACGTGTTGGAGATAAAATCGCTTTTCAATTTGTTCAATCGACGCTCGCGCATCCAGAAGGTCACCAGGATGAGTACGCTGAAGACAATGACAAAGAATGATGCGGGGATGAGAATCCATGAAGAGAGGGCGGCGTGCTGGGCTTTGGTTTCGAAAAGTGCTGCGGATACGGGAGCCATCTGCAGTTTCCACTTGTAGAGGGTGGTGGGAAAGCGCTTGGCCACACTGAAGTCGCCGGCTTCGCTGAAGTCATCGCCGAATATGCGGGTGCCGTTGTCGTCCACCACGTTGACGACCCGCCCCTGTCCCACGTCGCGCATGACTTTTTCAAAAAAACGGCCGGTGATTTCTGCTGTGTTGTAAAGGAGCAGAGACGTATAGATCCGGCCTTCGAATTCCGTGGTGAAGGTGGTGACCATGTAGTAGGTGGTGCCCAGCAGCCAGTGGTAGTGTTTATGCTGGTCCATGGAGTCGTACAGGTTGGTGTTGGGGATGATTTCGGTCTCCAGCAACCGGTACAACTCCAGGGCCCCGGCGGCGTCTTTGCGGCGATGATAGAATGCAACGATTTCGTCAGCGTCGTCAAAGATGGCCGCTGCTTCGATCAGATCGCCCCGGGTATTGTCCTGCCAGGCATCGCAGGCGCGAGCCAGATTGGCCGGGTTGATGATCCGGAACTGGAAATTGTCCTCGGCGATGATTTCCTGCTCCACCCGGTCCACTTTTTCGGCGGCCACGAGAAACGTGCTCTCCACAATGGATCGTTCGCCCCATTTGCCGAAGCTCTGGGTTGCCTGCAGGTTGAGTCGTCCAAGGAAGACGATCGCCGCCAGCAGAAGGGGAAAAAGGACAAAGATTGCGTTTCTGGCCAGCTGGTGCAGCACGTGTCAATGCTCGCGTTCCGCGCGCAGGCGCCGTCCCATGAGGGTGGCGACGGCGTCTTCGGGGGTGCAGCGGTGTTCGAGCAGCGAGACCACCACTTCCGTGATGGGCATTTCCACGCCGCGGGAAGCGGCCAGTTGCAGGGTGGAATAGGCAGTGGCGACGCCTTCGGCCACCATGCGGGTGCCCGCCTGAATGGACTGCAGGGATTCACCCCGGCCGAGGCGGATGCCGGTCTGCAGGTTCCGGCTGAGGTGACCCGTGCAGGTGAGGACCAGGTCACCCATGCCCGCCAGTCCCGACAGGGTGAGGGGTTGGCCTCCGCAGGTAACGGCGAGGCGGGTAATTTCCGCGAGGCCGCGGGTGATCAGTGCACTGCGCGAGTTGCTGCCCAGACCAAGACCTTCCGCAATGCCCACGGCGATGGCGATGACGTTTTTGATGGCGCCGCCCATTTCCACGCCGATGACGTCGTCAGTCGTATATGCGCGGAAATAGCTGTTGGAAATCAGGTGCTGAACCTGTTGTGCAAGTGCCGCGTTCCTTGAGGCGATAACCACGGCCGTGGGCTGTTCCGCGAGCATTTCCTTTGCGAAACTGGGCCCCGACAGATAAGCGATCCGCTGCTCGGCGTGACTGCCGATTACGTCCGGCAGCACCTCGGAAATGAGCTTTCCCGTCCCGGTTTCGATGCCTTTCGAGGCACATACGATGACCGCGTCATCCCGCAGGTGGGTCCGGGCAGACTCCCAGATGTGGCGGATGACCTGGGACGGCGTGACGGAAAATACCAGACGGGCCTCCGACAGGGCATGCGCAAAGGAATCCGTGGCTTCGATGGATTCGTGAAGGCGCGTGTCCGGCAGGAACAGACCGTTGCGTCGCTCGTCATTGATCTGTGACACCAGCTCCTTTTCGTACACCCACATCCGCACCTTCATGCCGTTGCCGCAGAGGAGCTGGGCCAGCGCCGTCCCCATCGTCCCGCCGCCGATCACCGCCACGGGGCCTGTATTTAGGAGTTGTTCATTCATCGGGCGGATGATAGGGCATTGTGAAACTTCTTTTCAAGCTGGAAAGACGATTCACGTGGCCCCGCAGACCTCCAGAAAACCTCGATATTTCAAGAAGATTGCTCTGTTGATCATCGGCCTGGCAATTTCAGCCGGCAGCCTGTTTTATGTGTTTGCAGACGTGTCCGCCGAGCGGCTCCTCGCATCTGCGGCGCGGATTTCGCCCTGGTCGCTGGTGCTGTCCATTGTTCTCTACTGGGGCGGGCTGGTGGTGCTGCGCACGGCGCTGCCGC
>JAKQNG010000040.1 GCA_029565915.1 Deltaproteobacteria bacterium | reverse complement strand
CGCGATCAGCGTCAGCACATCGGCGCCGTCCGTCGGCACATCATGATGGGCCAGCGAAACCCCCGCCACCGCCATGACGGTCGGCAGCACATCGCAAAGGCCCACCGGCACCGCGCATCGGGTTCCGGGCGTGATGCCCAGCGATTTTGGCGGCTTCACGACAAATGGCACATGGGCGCTTCCCTCGAAGCACATGGCCTTGCCGTAGCCATGATGGTCGCCGAACATCTCCCCGTGATCCGAGGTCAGCAGAATCAATGTCTCCTCCCACAAATCCATCTCATTCATGCGCGCGAACAGGCGACCCAGGTTGTAGTCCACCTGTGTGATGAGCCCATAATAGGCACGCAGCGCGTCATCCCGGACATCTCTTGGCAGGAAGTCGTCCGGGTGTCCCCTGTCGTCCCAGATGTGTCCCGCCTTGTCGTGCAGGTTGTCCGTCCAGTCCCCGACGGCCGGCTCCGGCACCGGTTTTCCCCGGTACATGCTGTAGTAGGGCTCCGGCGGATCCAGCGGCGGATGCGGTTTGGAGAAACTTGTCCAGAGGAAGAACGGACAGGTGGGATCCCGCGTTTCCAGAAAATCGATGGATTCCTCCACCGTCCATGCCGTGAGGGTCTGCGGCTCGGCCACCGTCGCCATGGTTGGGTACATTTCGTTCTGCCCCACGCCATGCATCATGGGACGACCCAGATGCGGGTGCTTTTCCATGTAGCGGTAATAATCGCGTGGCAGACGGACGGAATCGAACCCATAGCGGGCACGTTCCGGCCAGAAATGCATCTTGCCGACCGCGTGCGTCTGATACCCCGCGTCGGACAACAATCCCGGCAGGGAACGCGCGGGATCCACCGCCAGGGGATCGCGATCCTGATAGTAGGCGTGCTGGTAGCTTGCCGCGCGCAAGCCATTCATGATGGTCCATCGGGCCGGAATGCAGACCGGGCAATCCGAATAGGCGCTGGTGAAGGCAACCCCATTGCGCACCAAATGGTCCATATGCGGGGTCCGGATAAACGGGTTGCCCAGCGAACGAATGGTATCGAAACGCTGCTGGTCCAATGTGATGAGCAGAATGTTCGGACGTTGTCCAGATTCCATGACAGCCTCTCTTTCTGTGGTTCCCCCGGAGTTGGGATTCGCGCAATCCCGTGTAAGGTTCAATTCCCGCGCAGGTGCGTTCCACGCGTCAGCCGCGCAAATCCGGTTCGTGCGGCACCACATCGCCTGTCTCGAGGAAAAAGGTGAGCATGCGCTCCTTGAGTTCGCCAAGCACCCCGGCCAGGGCCGGGTCATCAATGCGGTTGTGCCGCTCGCCGGGGTCCGCGGTGAGGTCGTAGAGTTCATCGGATTCGTACAGCCGGCGCACATACTTGTGCGTGTGTGTCCGAACCATGACCGCCTTGGTATGCTCCGGGCCTTCGGATTGCTGCAGCCCCACTCGGGGGAAGTACAGATTGTCCGGATTTTCAATGCCGTGTTCCATGCAATGCGTTTCGCCATGAATCCGGCCACCTTCGCAAAACACGGCATCCCGGTGCGTCTGCGTGTCTCCCGCGGCCAGCGGCAGCAAGGACTTTCCGAAATGGGTGTGCGCGGGCGTGATGCCGCACAGCGCCTCCACGGTCGCCGGAAAATCAACCAGCTCCACCAGCGCGTCCCGGATCCCCGGCACACAGGACACATCCGCCGGGGGCTTGAACAGGAACGGCACACGGGTCAGGCAGTCCTCAAAGGTGTTCTGGGTTTTTTCCACCAATCCGTAGTCTCCGGTGAAGTCGCCATGATCGCTGAACACGAAGACCGCGGTGTCATCGTACAACCCCTTTTCCCTGAGTGCGTCCATCAGCAGGCCGAATTGCGTGTCCAGCCGGCTGCACATGCCGTAATAGGTGGCCCGTAGCTCCCGGAACCGTTCGGGGGTCCAGTTCCGCAGACGCTGCCGCTCCCGGATGCCCTTGAGCAGCGAGGGCTTGCCGACCCAGCCCTCCGGTTCGGGCAGCGGCAGCGGCACCTTCTCCCTGTCTATGGCGGAATGCCAGGGA